>JAQWQH010000014.1 GCA_029244805.1 Flavobacteriales bacterium | reverse complement strand
CACACTTCGAGCGCTGGAGGAAGGTATTGAGAGTTTTGCAGGGTGTGCTGTAGTGATCTCTCACGACAGATGGTTTTTGGATAGAATTTGTACACATATTTTAGCTTTTGAGGGTGATTCATCAGTATATTATTTCGAAGGGTCGTACAGTGAATATGAAGAAAATAGAAAGAAAAGATTAGGAGGAGATGTTGTTCCGACAAGAGTCAAGTACAAAAAACTAGTACGATAAAATGGAAGAATTTAAGCTAGAAAACCAAGAATATATTCAACTTAATCAGTTACTAAAGACAACCGGGCTTGTAGGAACTGGAGGAGAAGCAATGATTCGTATTTCAGAAGGAGAAGTTTTTCTAAATGGAACAATAGAAACCCAAAAAAGAAAAAAAATTAGAGTTGGTGATAAAGTGAAATATTTAGAGAACACAATTTTAATAATTGGATAAAAGAATAAAAATTATGGATAATACAGTAAAAGTATTTACGGGAGGAGCAATTACCGTTAATTTATTGAGAACAGAGCTCGAAAGCATTGGGATTCACCCCATTGTCAAAAATTTAAGGCAATCTGGAGCTTCAGCCGGTTTCCCTGGGGGTACTTCAACTTCTGTTGAATTATACATTAGTCAATCTGAAACAGAAAAGGCGGAAGTAATTATTGAAGATTTTAAGAAAAGACAAGAAGAAAATAAATAATAAATATATAATGAAGAACGCGATTATACATACAGAAAAAGGAGATATGAAAGTGGAATTTTACCATGATGATGCTCCAAACACAGTAGAAAATTTTATTTCTTTAATTGAAAAAGGTTTTTATAATGGATTAACATTTCATAGGGTACTACCAGATTTTGTAATTCAGGGAGGTTGTCCAGATGAAACTGGTGCAGGCGGTCCGGGTTATAGCATCGATTGTGAATTAGCAGGAGGGAATCAATTTCACGATAGGGGTGTTTTGTCAATGGCCCACGCAGGTAGAAATACAGGAGGCTCTCAGTTTTTTATCTGTCATTCTCGTAATAATACATCTCATTTAGACAGAAATCATACATGTTTTGGAAAAGTTGTTGAAGGACAAGAAGTTATTGATGCTATTGCAGGTGGAGATTTGATTAATTCGATTGAAATAGTAGAAGCTTAGTATTCATATTAATTGATTTAGAAGTCGCACTTATTTAATAAGGTGCGACTTTTTTCTTATGAAACGAACAGTAGTTTTAACAACTGGCAGAGAAAAGGATATTTTAATGGATGTCACATCTCTTCAATCAGATCCTATAGGAATTGTTATTTTTTGTCATGGCTATAAGGGTTATAAAGATTGGGGAGCTTGGAACTTAGTATCTGGTGAGTTTGCTAGAAATGGCTTTGCATTTGTAAAATTTAATTTCTCACATAATGGAGGGACTATAGAAAAACCAATAGACTTTCCAGACTTGAAGGCATTTGGAAATAATACTTATGGTAAAGAAGTAGCTGATTTGAATTCTGTTATCGATTGGTCGAATAAAGAGTATGATGCTCCCATATATATTATTGGACACAGCAGAGGTGGAGGTATTGTGACATTGGTTGCTGGGGAAAACACAAATGTTAGCAAGGTGATAAGTTGGGCTGCAGTTGCTGATTTTAAGGAAAGGTTTCCTGTTGGAGAAAAACTTCAAGAGTGGAAAGATAAAGGAGTTTATAATGTGTTGAATGGAAGAACAAAACAAGAAATGCCGCACTATTATTCCTTCTATGAAGATTTTATAGAAAATGAAATGAATCTAACCATTTCCAAAGCTGCAAAAAGTATACGTATTCCTCATTTGATTATTCATGGTAATATGGATGAAGCCGTTTCAATTAAAGATGCATATAGGCTAAGGTCATTCAATCCAAACGCTGAATTGGAAATCATTATAGATACTAATCATACATTTGGAAGTAAGCACCCTTGGTGCGATAATTTCCTGCCAAAAGCGTTAAGAGAAGTCGTAGATAAAACAATTTATTTTATTAATTCAAGTAACAAATTGTAATATTATAAGTTATCTCATTGCCTTAATGTTTAAATATTAAAATCATCCTTTTTGCGAACAATTCATAAATTAATATTTTTTTTAGCAGGTATGTTGTTGGCTCAGCCTTTGTTCAGCCAGGCATTGAGAGGCTTCGTATATGATGAATTCAATCAACCAATACCTTATGCTAATATTTATTTTAAATTTCAAGGTAACGGGACCGTTTCAGACATTGGAGGAAAATATTTTTATCAGTTTACGGATCCTGGAGTAATAGAGCTTGTTATTACCGCAGTTGGGTACAACAACAAATCAATAAAAATTATTATTCCCGATAAAAATGAAGTAGTTCAAAATATTTGGTTAGAAACAGATATTGAACAACTAAATGAAGTTTTAGTAAAATCAAAAAAAAGAGATCCTGCTTACGAAATTATACAAGCCGCTATTAAACAAAAAGATAGATGGAAAAAGCAATATGAGAGCTCGACATCAGAGGTATATATCAAAGCAAAAGAGGTTATTAGTGCCAAAGAAAAAAAACGAAGGAAGAAACTAGAGGATCAAGAACTTATTGAAAAGGAGAGTCAAAAGAATGACAATCCAGATGTGTTTTCCGAAGAAGAGGGGAAGAGGCAAAAGGAAATTAATAAAATTGCGAGCAGTATGAATATGTTTGAACTACAGTTAACTAGACATTATAAATTCCCAGATAAGGTTAAAGAGATTAGAAGTGCTCATAAAAAATTTGGTAGCACTTATGGGCTTTTTTTTAGTAATACTTCTGAGGCTGAATTTAATTTTTACACAAACTTGATGTCAGTAAGTGTTCTTAATGACCAGCCTTTAATTTCACCACTGCATATTACGTCTGTCTTAACCTATAAATTTAACTTGATAGAAACAACATTCTATAATGAGCAAATGCTTTATAAAATTAAGGTTACTCCAAGAAAAAAAGGTAATGCTTCCTGGTCTGGTTATATCTGGATTTTAGATAAAAATTTTTGTATTATGAAAGTAGATCTGCATTTGAGTAAGGGTGGATTGATTCTTTATGATGGTTTTAATATTAAACAGGAATATGGTTTTGAAAAAGATTCAGTTCTTATTTTGCTTAAGCAAGATTTTCAATATGAATCAAAAGCAGGTAACCGAAATTTTTCAGGAAGTACGAAGGTTCGTTATTCGGATTATCAAATTAATCCAAATTTCGACAAGAAATTCTTCAATAACGAAATAGCGGTAACTACAGAGGAAGCTTATGAAAGAGATTCCTCTTATTGGGGAAGTATTCGTCCTGAGCCATTAACAAGGAAGGAACAGAAATTTCAATTTGTAAAGGACAGTATATATGCCCATACACATTCTGAAGTTTATTTAGACTCTTTAGATTCAGTTTATAATAGAATTACTCTTTTAGACTTGCTATGGGATGGAGTAGGATTTTCCGACAGAAAAAACAAAAAATATTGGGAATTTTCTTCTTTGGCAGGGACTATTGATCCGTTTGAAATAGGGGGCATTCGACTGGGGCCAAATGCTTCTGTATTTAAAAAGTGGAAAAACGAAAAAACATTATCGGCATTTACCCAAGTAAATACGGGAATCCGAAATCCAGAATTAAAAGGAATGTTTGTTCTTGGATTTAGATATGATCCAAAGCATTTTGGAAGGCTGGATTTTTATTTGGGAGACCAATATGATTTAATTGTTGAAAACGATGCGGTTTCCAACCTGCTGCAAAGAAAAAACTGGGTTCAAGAAAAGGACTTTACTTTTGGAATCTCCAGAGAATTGATGAACGGACTTTATGGGGGAGCTAGATTCAGATATGCACGTGTAATTCCCATTACGGATTTAAATTTTAACCCAGAAGCTGACGATTGGTTTGTAGACAATGAACCAATCGAGTTTGACGCTTACAATAAAGCCGTAATAAATTCGAGTTTGACGTTTATCCCATTTCAGAAATATATGACAGAACCAAATCGGAAAATTGTTTTGGGGAGTAAGTGGCCTCGGTTGTTTGTATATTACGAGAAAGGGTTAGGTGGTTTATTCAACAGTGATATAAACTATGATTATGCAGAAGCAGAAATTTCACAATCATTTAAACTTGGAACAATGGGAACCTCAAACTATAAATTATTATTTGGTAAATACTTGAATACACAAAAGATGTATTACACAGATTATGAAATTTACCCTAGAGGTGATCAATGGTTTTTTGCATCTTTAATGGAATCTATGCAAATTCAAGATACAACATTAACTGTAACCGATCAGCATTTTAGAGTGCACTATGCGCATCATTTCAATGGTGCAATTGTCAATTACATCCCTTTTGTAAAAAAGCTTAGAATACATGCAGTAGCTGGAGCGAGTGCTCTATGGATAAAGGAATCTAACTACCACTATGAGGAAGTTTTTTTAGGAATTGAAAGAACTTTTAAAATCCAACGTTCTCGCTTTAGATTTGGCATCTATTTTGTTGCTGCTGAGTCTACAAACACCAATATTTCCCCTCGAATTAAATTTGCTGTTAATCAATATTCTATAAGAGATCAGAGCTGGGGTTATTGATTTTTAGAACTCATAAAGCCAAATTTTATCAAGTATTAATTGTATTTAATTATTCTCTTTTGGATTTGCTTATTACCAATTTCAATCTTAAGTATATAAGATCCATTTGCTTTATCAATAATGTCAACTTCAAATAGCTTGTTCCCTTTTTCATAGGTTTTATAAATCAATCTACCGCACAAATCATAAACACTTAAAGTAATTTCTTTTTCAAATTCACTATTTAGTGCTACATTAAATAAGCCGTTAGTCGGGTTTGGGAATACGTTGATTTGAATATCAATGGTTTCCTCCAATCCAACAAAAGAGTTTACAAGAATATCAGTTAAAGTCGTTGTACATCCATTTAAATCAGTAATGGTTACAGAATACAAACCGCCAACTAAACCATTTATATTTTGAGAACTTGAAGAAAATCCTCCAGGTCCTGTCCAATAATATGTATAAGTAGGGGTTCCGCCAGAAACTGTTAGATTAATTGCTCCGTCATTTCCAGTAACCTCATCTGTGACCGATGATGCCCCACTTAAAACTAATGGGTCAGTTATCGTTCCGTTTAATTCGCCAGAACATCCGTTGGCATCTGTTATTGTAATTGTATAGAGGCCAGCTGATAAACCAGAAAATGTATTTGTTGATTGAGTTGTTATTCCACCGTCTATACTATACTGGAAAGGAGCAGTTCCGTTTGTGGTTAAAACCTCAATAGATCCATCAGATAATCCGTTGCAAGAAATGTTTATTACTTGAGCAGTTCCTGAGATCCCCGTACCTAAGGCAATAGTTACGTTTTCTGTTGTTTGACAGTTGTTATCATCTGTGACTACAACGCAGTAAGTGTTTACAGCTAATCCGTTAAAAATTTCACTGGTCTGAAATGTTGCTCCACAGTCAATTGAATATTGGTACGGAGAAGTTCCTCCAGAGGTAAGACATACAATCTGTCCATCTGCTGCATTCTGGCAGGTTTGATCCACAGATGATATGCTTGCACTTAATAACCCCGGCTCAGTAATATTTAATGAGATTGTATTGGAACAAGATGTATTGTCGATAACGGTAACTGTGTAATTTCCAGCGTCCAGATTAGTGAATATACCAGAATTTTGAGGTCCGCTTCCTATATCATAAGTATATGGTCCATTTCCTCCATTAACAGATATTTCTGCGGTTCCTGAAGCGTCTCCATTGCAAAGCAAATTATTATGTGTTTCAGAAAGAGAACCAGCACATGGCGAAGCTAGGCAAAAGTTACTTGTGTCTGATGCGTAACTTAAAGTTGACATTTGTGCCAAAATTGTTCCAGAACTATCAGTCAAAACCCAATCTCCGTCGATTGCACAATTTGAGGACATACCATCCATGCCATCTCCATAATCATCATACATAATAATGTCATAACATCCATAGGCTAAACAAAGGTTTTCGCTAATTACCGTCTCATTTCCATAGGCTCCTGCATCACCTGCTCCAGCCCCCTGTGCACCCCCTGGAGGAATGCCTGTCGAATTTCCGCCAGAAGCCACAACTGTAGTCGATCCCGAATTTACAATTTCCCAATATGTTTCATATCCCCAACAGTCTGTACTGATTGTTAAATCAGCGGGAACACCACCAGTTGTGGCATTAAAATTAACTAATGCGGCATCGTTAGCAGGGTTTGTGTCGGCTGTTCCATTTGGATTGGAGCTAGTAGCATTGAATACATGAGGTCCAGCTGTAACTGTCATATTCGGAAGTGTTATTGTTTCGCTCGCATTCGATACTAAATTACCTGTCCAAGAATAGACTAGGTTAGCACCTCCGTCAACGTTATATAGTATAGTTGCAGATGTCAATGAATTCATTCCAGCATTTTTTAATGTCACAATGGGGTCAAAATTGTCTCCACATAACTCTGCATTCGGAGATGCAATTCCTTGGATACTTGCATCGTCAACCGTTGTAACGGCGTTTGGATCCCATCCATCATTGATGATAGCTGATCCACCACAAGATACAGGGTCTAAATAATCGCCTATGCCAAGGCCCCAGGAAACTCCTAAACGACCATAGTAGTCGTATCCATTAGCCGATGTTCCCTGACAAGCAGCAGATCCTCCATACAATTGTCCAATGATTCTTCCATTTTGGTCAAATAACGGAGATCCTGAAGAACCAGGTTCTGTAACTCCTTCATCCCATGAATCCATGTACCAAACTGCGGCTCCTGCAGCATTTGCATGATGGATATTGTCTGCCCCGCCATTTTCATAAGCGCGGCAAATTTTCTTAATATCACCTGATGGATGATGAATTCCGGTTACTGCGCTCACCGCACTTTCTGTGTCATCGTTGCTCCATCCTGCATAAAATAGATTCCAATTGGAAGCATCTGTAACAGTCATATTATCCATTAATAATAGTGCATGATCAGCTTGAGTACCGCTAACGAGAATTGTAGCTCCATTTACTGTAGTTTGGTCATAATTAGATGCATTATTAAAAGATGTCGGGGTATTTGCTGTTGTTGCGCAAGACATTCCAGCATTTCCCTCAGGAACATCCCAATTGAAACGGAATAACCAATTTCCTGTTCCGCCACCTAAACAATGATTAGCTGTTAAGAAATATGGTGTTCCATCATTACAAGAGTTATTGATTAATGCACCAGTACAAATTCCGCTACCGCCTGTGACGATCATAGCAACAGAACGAATTTGATCGTCCCATGCACTCAATCCTCCAACGTAAGGGTCCACTGGGCAGCGCGCATCATAGTTGCAGTCCCCTGAACTATTCAATGCTTTCTCAAGGCTCTTTTGAATTATGTTCAAACTTCTATATCCATGTGTTACTCCATTGATTGTGAATTGACCTTGGTTTCTTACTGCCACTGGTTCGAAATATTCTACTACAATGTGATCGCCATGCACTAAGTCTGTTCCTAGTTCACCACTTGGATGATTGTTGCGCGATGTATAAGCTCCAATGGTATGGGTTCGAGCTTTGTCGTATAAATAAAGATAAGCTCCTTCCGGAAAATGGACATTTTCTAATGTTAGGTTGATGGTAAGTGCTCCTGAAGCAATAATTTCAGTTCGCCAAATACGGTTTCCATTTGGAAGTTCTGTCCAGACTCCAGCGTTTTGTAAATTAATATTCGTTTCATATTTATACCCAAATCGCCAAGGCGCATTTTTTAGTGGGTCATTTAATGCATCTTCTGCGTCAATTAATGACTGATCAAAACCTGGCATTTCAACAGCCTGTAAATTTTTACTTAAGAGGAGTTTTGTGTTCCAACTTACGGGATTGTTCATGTCGGCAGTTTGGGAAAATGAACTAAACGAAAATAATGTTGCAAAAAAGAATACGTATGTTTTAAGGCGCATGTGGCAGTTATTAATTGATTAAATAATTTTAGGGTATTCTCAAATTTACCGATTATTTGGCATTTGTCCTTGTTTTTGTTGAAGGAAAACATGCACATTATTGGAAAGCTATTTAATCTATTTAGTTTTTATAAATTTTTCGAGCTAATTTCTTAAGTTTAATAATCCCTGCTGGTTTATAATAAACAAACATGATTACCAGTTGATGTGATTGGTTGGTAAAGAAAAAATATATGATCTCTAAATAAGTTTAAGGTTTGTATTTCAGATCAGAAAATTTCTATCGAAATAGATTCAATTTATAATTATTACGATTACATTTGCATAACGCAAAATTAAATGAAGCCGACCGTAATTGTAAATAGCCAACAATTTCAACTGACTATCACTCGGCTTTCCCATCAATTAATTGAAAATCACAACGATTTTAGTAATTCTGCTATCATAGGACTGCAGCCTCGTGGTATTTATTTAGCAAATAGACTTCAGGACGAATTGAAAAAGATTACTGGAATTGATGTGCTTACTGGAGCCCTAGATATTACATTTTACAGAGATGATTTTGGAAGGGGAGACCAACCGTTGATTCCAAGTGTTACCAATTTAGATTTTTCGATAGAAAACAAAAAAGTCATTCTAGTTGATGATGTCCTTTACACTGCGAGGACTGTAAGAGCTGGATTAGATGCTTTAATGTCTTTTGGTCGTCCTTTGGAGGTAGAGTTGATGACATTTATAGATAGGCGATTTAGTAGGCATATTCCCATTCAACCCAACTATGTTGGTCAATCTGTTGATTCGATTGAAACTGAGAAGGTAGCAGTGAATTGGAAGGAAACAGAAGGGGTGGACGAAGTAATTCTTTATACAACTATTGAAAATGATTAAAGACTTAAGTGTAGACCATCTATTGGGTATAAAGCAGCTTTCAGCTGAGGATATTGAAATTATATTCGAAACAGCAGATAGTTTTAAGAAAATAATTAATCGTCCGATAAAAAAAGTTCCAACATTAAGAGATGTTACAATAGCCAATCTGTTTTTTGAGAATTCAACCAGAACAAGGCTTTCATTTGAATTAGCTGAAAAAAGACTTTCAGCGGATGTTGTTAATTTTTCAGCCAGTTCATCTAGTGTTTCGAAGGGAGAAACTTTAATTGATACAGTAAATAATATTCTATCCATGAAGGTAGATATGGTGGTTATGCGACATCCAAATCCCGGCGCACACATATTTTTACAAAAACATATTGATGCCAAAATCATTAATGCGGGTGATGGAACTCATGAGCATCCAACACAAGCTCTTTTGGATTCTTATTCTATTCGAGAGCGGCTAGGAGAGGTAAAAGGAAAAAAGGTGGTCATCGTTGGAGACATAAAACATTCAAGAGTTGCGATTTCAAATATATATGCCCTCCAAAAACAAGGAGCAGAGGTGATGGTCTGTGGGCCTACCACGTTAATTCCAAAATACATTGCTTCTATGGGAGTTAAGGTAGAACATAACCTTAAGAAAGCATTAGAATGGTGCGATGTGGCTAACATGCTGAGAATTCAGCTGGAAAGACAAGAGATAAAGTACTTCCCTTCTATACGAGAATATACTTTGCAATACGGTTTAACCAAAGAGATATTAGATTCTTTGGATAAAGAAATTGTAGTAATGCATCCAGGACCAATAAATAGAGGGGTTGAAATTTCCAGTGATGTTGCAGATTCCGACCAAGCTATCATATTAGACCAAGTTGAAAACGGGGTAGCCATAAGAATGGCCGTAATCTATCTATTAGCATCTAAAATTGACAAAAAGAGTTAATTAATAGAGCTTTGTTAATAGTTTTGTTCTTCTGTTCTCAGATATTATATTATCTTTAACTTTATATTTTGAACAACAAACAGAGAATAGAAGATGAGTTTTGAAATTAACAAAGAAGACAGTCATGTGGTAATTAAAGTTGCTGCTGAAAAATTAGATACAATTATAGCTCCCAATTTAAAGACGGAACTAGTGCTTCTTGACAAGAATGGTTCAATCAATTTTGTTATAGACTTGTCGAATACTAAATACTGCGATTCCTCTGGCTTAAGTGCTCTTTTGGTAGGAAACAGGCTAGCTAAAGCATCTAATGGGTGTTTGGTCCTCTGCGGATTGCAGCCTGCTGTAGATAAAATGATTCAAATTTCTCAATTGCATACTGTTTTAAATATTACTCCAACTTTAAACGAAGCTGTTGATTATTTAATGATGGTTGCGCTAGAAAAAGAAGTTGGCGGAGCAGAATAATTTAATTAGAACTTAAACAATATAATTATGAAAAAACTTATACTTTCTATTGCTGCAGTTGCAGCTTTTATTTCTTCAGGATATGCTCAGTGCACACCGGATCCGCAGTTTACAGTTGGTGGGATATACCCGGATAGTGCAACAGGTTTAGCAACTGCTTATGTTGGTGTTGCTTACGATGAAGTAATCACCAATGTAGTTCCTGCAGATACAATAATAGATCTTGGTCTAGGTCCCACATCTGTTCCTTTTGTTGACGTTACATTAGATAATGTTTCGGGATTACCTGCAAATTTTACTTACTCGTGTAATCCTGCTAATTGCGTTTTTCCGGGAGGCTCAACAGGTTGTGTAAATATTTACAGCACGGTAAACCCTTCTGTATCTGACATAGGAATTTATCCGTTAGTGATAGATGTTACAGCAACTGTTAACGTGCCCATCCTCGGACCTCAATCGCAACCAACAGTAGTAGATTATTACTTTATTGAAATAGTGGATTCAGCGGCGATGGGTTTGCAGTCTTATGATTCTGAATCTTTTGAATTGAAAACAATCTTTCCAAATCCAGTTGTAGACAATTCCAGAATTCAATTCATTTCGGGTAAAAGTCAACTAGTAACTTTTACTGTAATGAATGTGCTAGGTAAACAATTCTGAGTAAAAATATTTCTGCTAACAGAGGTGTAAATGAATTAACTATTTCATCTGAAAATTTTTCAAATGGTATCTATTTGTATTCAATTGCTGCAGAAGGCAAAATCTCCACCAAAAGAATGATTGTTAAAAAATAGAAGCTGAATTATATAATTTAAAATCCTGCTTATTAGCAGGATTTTTTTTGCCATGAAATTTGAAATTACCATATTAGGTTGTGGAAGCGCCACACCAACTTTAGCAAGAAATCCGACCTCCCAAGTAGTAAATATTATGGACAGGTATATGCTTATTGACTGTGCTGAAGGAACTCAGATTCAGTTAAGAAAATACAAAGTAGCATTTCAAAAAATTGACCATATTTTTATCAGTCATTTGCATGGAGATCATTATCTAGGATTGGTTGGTTTGATTTCATCCTTTCATTTATTTGGAAGGAATAAAACATTGCATATTTATGGTCCAACAGATTTAGAACGGATAATTTTTGATCAATTAAAAGTAAGCAGCACTTTTTTGGGTTATCCCATTGAATTTCATCCATTAGTTAATGACTGCAGTGAGTTAATTTTTGAGGACAACATAGTAGAAGTTTTTACTATTCCTTTGAAACATCGGATATATTGTAATGGTTTCCTGTTTAAAGAAAAGAAAAAGGAGAGGAGATTGAGTAAAGCATTAATAGCCAAATACAAAATACCGGTTGAAATGATGACTAGGCTGAAGAAAGGCGAGGACTGGGGAAGTTTAAAAAATGAAGAACTTACTCTGTCACCGCATAAGGAAAGGTCTTATGCATTTTGTTCTGATACTTGCTTCACAGAAACTATTGTGCCTATCATAAAAGGTGTTAATTTATTATACCACGAGTCAACATTTTTGAATGATATGAAAGATAGAGCAAAGTCGACATTTCATTCTACGGCTAAACAAGCTGCAAAAATTGCATTATTGGCCGGAGTCGATTCGCTGCTATTGGGTCATTATTCAGCACGATACAAATCGACTAATGAATTTGAAGTTGAGGCAAAACAAATTTATTCGTTTGTGCAGGCGGTGAAAGATGGTGATGTTATTCAAATTCCTCTTTAAATTCGAACTCCAATAACTAATACATCATCGATTTGCTCCATTGGTCCCATCCAATTCAAAAAATTATTTTTTAATTTTTCTCTTTGGGTTTCAACAGGGTACTCATATATTGATTCTAGAAAGAGCTTGAATGGCTTGTATTTCATTTTTTTGCCTTTTGGTCCTCCAAATTGATCTGCATAGCCATCGGAAAATATATAAATCATATCTCCTTTTTGTAAGTCAATAGAATGTAATTCAAATGGTTTGTGCATAAAATCATGTTCACCGATGGGCATTTTGTTGGCTTTTATTTCTGTTAGTGTCCCATTTCGGATATGATATAGAGGGTTGTTTGCTCCAGCATAAAAGGCTTTCATTTGTTTCCAGTCAATTCGAACTAACCCCATATCCATTCCGTCCTTAGATTTTTCTTTTCCTTCATGTTTTAGGGCATTAATAATGTTTTCTCTTAATTTGAATAGAATTTCGTTAGGTTCGATTGTGGAGTTTGAACTGGTAACTATTTGATTTAAAAAAGATATCCCAATCATACTCATGAAAGCTCCAGGAACTCCGTGACCCGTGCAATCTGAAGCTGTTATGTAAGAAGATTTTTCGATTTCTTTGAACCAAAAGAAATCACCAGAAACAATATCTTTAGGATGATGGAAAATAAAGTATGTATCATTTAGATTAGGAAGTGATTCAGCACGATGGCTCATTATTGCTTTTTGAATTCTTTTAGCATAATTAATACTATCCATAAAAGACATGTTTATCTCAAATAATTGATCCTTTTGAAAAGCAATTTCATTATTTTTTTTTTCGATTAATTCCTTTTCTTGACGCAATTCAACAGTTGCCATTTCAATTTCTTTCTCAAGGGCTAATTTTGCTTTTCTCAGTCTTTTTACCCTGACTTGGGAAAAAAATGCGAAAAAAACAAGGATTAATATAGTTGAAGATGCAATAAACCATGATTTTAGCCAGTATGGCTTGGTAATTTTAAATTCAACGGTTGTAGGTTCAGTGTTCCAGTAATTATTCTCATTACAAGCAATTACCTGGAATATGTAATCACCCGGAGGAAGATTAGTGTAATTTGCATTATGCCTTTTAACGGGTTTACTCCATTTATTATCAAAACCTTCTAATTTCCATTTGTATTTAACTTTTCTCGAAGAACCAAGATTTATTCCAATAAAATCGAATTGAAGTGAGTTTTTATTGTAAGGTAGTTCAAAATTATTAGGAACTTGAAACCTTCCCTCTACATCTATACCCAATGAATTATTGGGTTTTATCTTTTCTTGGAAAAGCTTAATACTTGAAATGAACAAATTAGGAGGAGTATTTTCAGTAACAAATTTCTGGTTATTAAAAAAGGAAGCTCCTTCTACAGTTCCAAACCATAAATTATTATTGTGGTCCAAATAAACAGCACCTTCATTAATTTCAATTCCCTTTAGTCCTTCCTTAGGTCCATAATGATTTACGTTTAATAAATGTCTTTCACTGTCAAATAACAAGTTATCCAGGCCTCTTTCTGTACCTAGCCAAAGGTTGTTAAAGTTGTCCAATAGTAATGCGTAGATGTGTGTTGATAGTAATCCATCATTTTTGTTGTAATTAATCATGTTAAAAGGTCTACTGAAATCATTTTCATTATCTAGCTTGAATAAGCCGTTAGCATCTGTCCCTATCCATATAGTATTATCTATACCATTGATAATACTTGTAATATTGTGCGCTTTTTTATTTAATTGAGGTTTAGTAAAGTGACCATCATCAGTGAGAATGGAAATTGTGCCATCCTTAAATCCAAACCAAATGTTTTGAAAATTATCAATTAAAATAGATGATACCTCGTTTCCAGCAATTAAATTAAGGGAGTCCTTCTCGTAATTTTTAATTGTATATTCTGTTGGGAAATTGCTGAAAATAATATTACTAATTCCTTCTTCTGTGCCAATCCAATAGCTATTTGAATCTGCTACTTTTATTGTTGTAATTTCATCGTCTAATAGACCTTCCTTTCTTGTAATATGGTAAACCTCTTTATTATTAGTTATAGTAATGCCTTTGTGTGTTCCATACCAGTAATAGTCATTTAGATCTTTGGTTACGGTTTTTACTCTATCGTCCAAAAGAACCTCGGATGATGTAATATTTTTTACACCTTCGACAGTTTGATCATTGAGCTCAAGTTTAGAGATACCATCAAAAGTTCCTAATATTATGTCACCCTTTTTATCCTCGAAAATTGAAAACACTTGGTTGCTTATTAATCCTTCTTCTTTTGTAAATGAGATTAAGTCATTCGTGGAAAATTTATCTATTCCTCCAAAATAAGTAGCAAACCATAAATTACCTTTATTATCTAATATAATATCTCTAATTCTGTCATGACTTAATCCATTACCTTCATGAAAATTGACAAAAGTATTTCCATCAAATTTGCTAATCCCGGTTCTAGTTCCAAACCACAAGTTTCCATAACTGTCTTCACAAATTGCTCTGATTCGATTATTTACAAGCCCATCTTTAGTTGTATATATAGTGTTTTTTTTACCATCGGACTTCATTAATCCACTTTTCGTTCCAATCCAGATATTGTTCTTGCTGTCTTCAATTAATTCTAAAACGGTGGGGTGAGGCAAGTCATAATTATCGACATAATCAACAAAGACATTATTGTCAAAGAAGTTAATTCCAGAATCTGTACCAATCCACATTTTGCCTTTGCTATCTTTAAATATAATTCTGATTTTGTAATCTAATAAGCCGTCCTTAATGTTGAAATTTCTAAAATTTGCACCATCGTATATGCTTAACCCGAAATCAGTTCCTATCCAAATGTTTCCCTCGTTGTCTTCCTCTATTGTTCTTACATAATTATAACAGAGCCCTTGATCCACAGTATAGGTAATGATAGTGTCAAAATTATATTTGCAAAGTCCTGCATTAGTTCCAAACCAAATATTTCCTTTGGAGTCTTCAAAAACCGCCCGAACATCATGCGAAGGTAATCCGTCAGACATGTCAAAGTTTGTAAAAGTTTCTCCATCAAATACAGAAACACCTCCGCCATCTAGCCCAATCCATAAGAAACCATCTTTGTCTTGATGAAGGGAATAGACAGCAGAACGCGGTAGCCCGTTTTCTATAGAATATTTTTGAAAGTTATATTGCTGAGCAACAGAAGATAAATAGGGTATTATGCTGAATAAAATTATATAATATTTTGCAATCTGACTCATGCAGTAAATATACTCATTGCAAAACAATTCTAAAATAAATGCTGCTGTAATAATTCTTTACAATTTCTTCAGTTATAGAGAACTGTTATGGAATAAGATTACAATATATTTTGTACCTTTGTTCCAACATCATTAAATACGTTATTGAATGGCGAGATCGCAAGAAACATTTGGAAAAAAAGAAAAAGAGAAAAAACGTTTGAAAAAACGAGAAGAGAAACTCAAAAAGAAAGCTGATCGGAAAGAAAACTCCAATAAGGGTGGTAGTTTGGATTCTATGATGGCATATGTGGATGAGTTTGGTAATATATCTGATACTCCACCAGATCCAACGGTGAAAAGAGAAGAGGTAGATGCGGAGAGTATTGAACTTGGTGTTCCAAAGAGAGAGGAAATCGTAATGGATTCTGTTCGTAAGGGAAAGGTGGAATTCTTTAATGATCAAAAAGGATTTGGATTTATTAAAGAAGAAGGTACAGGAGAAAAATTCTTTGTGCACGTTCATGGATGTACTGAAGTCATAGTGGAAAATGACAAAGTTTCATTTGAATTAGAACAAGGACTTAAAGGACTAAACTGTGTTCGAGTAAAAAAAATCTAGTAATTATAATTAGTTGTATTCAAAAAAGACGGACTGGTTCCGTCTTTTTTATGCTTGCACAAATAATAGATTGTTCATCTGTTCGGTAATCCAGGGCAAAATATAAAAAGCACAAAGTTCTGAGAAATGAATGATACAAAATTATCTAAACAGTCTTGACAAACAAATCTCGGTCAAAACGAATTCTAGGTCCATAGATTCCATTTTTAGCTCTTTTTCCAACACTTATAGCCATACAAACTTTAGCAGATCTTGGAAGTTCGAGTAAATCATGAACTCTATTTTCATCCAAACCTTCCATAGGGCAGGTGTCGTATCCGTAAGAACGAAATGCTAACATTAAATTTTGACAAGCTAAAGCAGTTGATTTATGCGCCCAGGACTGCATGTCAGATTTTGATGCTGGTCCCCGTGGTGTAGGTTTTTTGAGCCCCATAAAAAATAAAGCAACTTTTTTTATTGCTCCTTTAATGCCAAAAGGCCCCTGATCATAGGCTAATGGAACAATTTTATTATAATATTGGATTGCAGCCTTGGGTGTTTTGATTTCATCCTGTTCTTCAAAAGCCTGAAGCATTAACTTTCGAGTTGTTCTCCACATTTCAGGACAAGCAACGGCAACAATAATTTCTGGA
>JAQWQH010000267.1 GCA_029244805.1 Flavobacteriales bacterium | reverse complement strand
ATTGTATCCATACTTTAAACCTTCAAGAAAAGCAACCGCTTCCGAAAGTCCGTGATTACGAGCAGTATTGTTTCCTATGTTAGCTTTAGCAAAATTCAAGTAGTGAATTGCTGTACCAGCACAAACTTTTTCCATTTCATTTCGAATAATTGTTGTTTGCGCATCTCTTTCCGTATAATCATCATTAGAAATTGCAGCTCGTCCCAATCTAAATGCATCTCCAATTTTAGTTGCCGTGCTTAAAAGAGACTCTCTGCTGTTTGCATATTTACCCCAAAATCTGTCGGTACCACTTGTTGGATAATCAACTGCAGAAGTGAAATAACCATAAGCTTCATCCCAATGGTGCTCCATTTCAGTATAATATTTTGCTGCACTAGGATCTGAAGCAGCTGAATTATCATCACTTCCAAGACCTCCTAAATAATTAACAGTCATTTGATTCATGAAGACAGCACACATTAAACCTTTCTCAATAAGCTGTGTGTATTCCACGCCGTTTGCTGACATTAGGTAAGGTCCTTTCACACCATCATTAGGGTATACACCCGCAGTTCCTGGCGCTCCATTCTCTGCTCCACTAGTAGTTGTTGCGCTAATCGCTCCAATAGAGTCCATATAAACTTCGAACATTGCTTGAATTCCAGCGTCTCCTTCAGCGGTTTTGCTTTTTAGTTGCTTAGTAGAACCTGTCATTCCCAAACCTGGCGCATCCGCCCAAGTGTATCCATTATTAGCGTACATGTCTTTTAACGTAATAGCTGAAACAGAAGTTCCTGCAGTATTTGCTGTTTTCATGTAAGTAGTTATTTCTCCCATCATCTCCAGACGAATTGTTTGACCACCATAACTTACTGTATTATTTCCGTCGTCATCTGTAAATGTATAGGTAGTTGGAGCCGTATAACTAGGAGTTACAACCACTACTGGCTCTACCGGCGCATATTCACATGTTCCGTCATCTTTTTTTGCTTTTTCGTTGTAATTTGTCGCTGTAGGATCTGTACATCCTTTTTTCTTACAACTAGTTCCTATTAAAACAGCACCTGTTAAGACAACTGCTCCTAATGTTTTGATATTCACTTTTCCTTATTTAGATTAATTATAAATTGTTATCTGGGCACAAAAGTAAGGAGTAAGGGAGCCTCTGTCAATACCCTAAAAAGGGTATTGAAGCCTAAGTTGCTGATATTCAGTTGACGTTATATATTAAAATACCCTAAAAGTGGTATTAAATTATTTAGTTTTCAGGAATATCAGCGGCAGTAATCAGAATATATCTATGGTTTCTGGATACTGATTTCCTTTTTAAGGGTCTTCGGGTTTTAATCTGGTTAATCTACTGTTCAAGGTTTGATATTGTAAAGATTAATCGAAGTAGTTCATTATTAAGAAGTGGTTTCAAACTTTAAGACCTCTAGCCTAGATTTGCTAGAGGCTTTTTTTATTTTTGCAACTGTGTTGGAGACTTTACGTAAACCATATCCATGCAATAAAGAAATTTTTGACAACCTTGTTATCTCATTGTTAGCGGGCACGTTTATTTTCTTTTTTTTATTATTATTTGAACCGTTTGATTCCTTAATTAACTATTCAGGGCATATGCCCTTGGGTTATGGGTTGATAACATTCGCGGTGTCATTTTTTATTGCAGCTATTTTGCCGCAGTTTTTTTCAAATTATTTTAGTGATGTCAATTGGACTGTATTAAAAGAGATTGGCCACCTTTCATTTATTGTATTTATGATTGGAGTTGTTAACTTTTTTTATGCTGCGTCTAATCAAATTTCACTTGAAAAAAGTGAAGTGTACACCTTTAATAATTTTATTCTTTCAATTAGTATCACTTTTGTAATAGGAGCAATTCCCATAATTATTGTGGTATTGTATAACCAAACAAGACTTTTAAAAAAGTACAAAGCAGAATCAGAAAAGATTAACAAAGTTCAACAATCCAAAAGTTTCCTTACGCAAGAAATAACATTGAAAGGCGAAGGAAAAAATGAGGAATTAAAATTTACTAACCACGCCATATTATTTATTAAATCAGAAAGTAATTATTGTGAAGTTCATGTAAATGAGGATAATAACTACAGGAAGGAACTTCTCAGGTCTAGTTTAAGCTCCATAGAAGATAGCCTAAAAGAACTGTCTTTTTTCGTTCGTGTACACCGCAGTTATATTGTTAATTTTAATAGGATTGATAAAGTTTCCGGAACTGCCCAAGGGTACAAGATATACTTTAAAAACGTGGAACATTCTATCCCTGTGTCTAGAAAGCAATCAGCTCATTTTAAGTCACTTATTTCGTTGTTAAGTTAACATTACCATTCGTCCCAAGCGAGTCATTTTATCCCAAAAAAGAGCTATTCGTACCTTTTAGTTTTTTTTAAAGGTGATCGGTTGTTTCTTTGTGCTATCAAAAATAAGAAATGAAAAATATTGTTACAACATTACTTGTTACACTCTCGCTTTTTGCGCATGCACAGATAACACAAAACATTAGAGGCGTCGTCATTGACAAAGACTCTAAATCCCCCTTGCCAGGAGCCAATATAATTATTACTTCAGTTACACCACTAAAAGGAGCAGCTGCAGATTTTAACGGAAGGTTCAAAGTTGTTGATGTTCCAATTGGTCGGCACAATGTCAAAATAAGCTATGTTGGATATGAGCCAAAAACACTAACTAATATTGAGCTTACTTCTGGAAAAGAGCTTATTCTTAATATCGAGATTCAAGAATCAATTGTTATGAACGAGGTTATGGTTAAATCTGGTCCAGACAAAGACAAAACAGTAAACAAAATGGCAACTGTTAGCGCCCGAACTTTTTCGATTGAAGAGACCCAGCGGTATGCGGGAAGTTTGAATGATGTAGCTAGAATGGCTCAAAATTTTGCAGGAGTTCAAGGAGCAGACGATAGTAGAAATGACATCGTAATTCGCGGGAACTCTCCGACAGGCGTTTTGTATCGACTGGAAGATGTAGATATACCCAACCCGAACCATTTTGCCTTAAACGGCACAACGGGTGGCCCTATTAGTATTTTAAACAACAATGTTTTGGACAACTCTGATTTTATGACTGGCGCATTCCCAGCAGAATATGGGAATGCTTTAGCTGGGGTTTTTGATTTGAAGTTAAAAAATGGCAATAACGAGAAACACGAGTTCTTGGGTCAAATAGGGTTTAATGGACTTGAGTTTACAGCAGAAGGACCGATCAATAGGGATAAATACTCGTCCTATATTGCGAGTTATCGCTATTCCACGCTTGGGCTATTTAAAAAAATGGGGCTTAATTATGGTGCTGGGACAGCTGTACCAGCATATCAAGACGGCATGTTTAAGTTAAACTTTCCAAATAAAAAGGGTAGAACGGTATTATGGGCTATGGGAGGAGTTAGCGCAGCCTCTTTTTTGGATAGTGAACAGGAAGGAGAAGAAAATTTATTTACCGACAGCGGAGAAGACATTGTTTTTAAATCAAGAATAGGAGTAGTTTCGTTATCCAATACATATCGGTTTAATGATAAAGCTTTTCTTAAAACCAGCTTTGCTGTTGACGCTACAGCAAACGATATAATTAACGATACGCTAAACGCTGCAAACGGCAGCTATAACCCTTATTACCGCAATAATAGTTATGAGGGAAAACAATCTATAAATGTAGTTTTTAACCAAAAGATAAATGCTAGAAACCTATTTAAGGTAGGGGTTTATAACCAGCGAAAGTTTTTTCACCTAAAAGACAGTATTCATCAAAGGTCAGACAGTGTTCTTAACCCTTTTACAAATTCATATGTGGCGTTACAGCCTCAATGGAAAAAGCTTACCAACTATGATGGCGCTACGTATTTTATTCAACCCTTTGTGCAGTGGCAATTTAGAGCAAACGAAGACGTAACGGTAAATATGGGTATGCATGGTCAGTATTTTATCTACAACAGCACTTTTGCTATTGAACCTCGGCTAGGAATTAAATACAAATGCAATGATAAAAATACCTTTAGTGCAGGTTATGGATTACACAATCAACTTCCACCAACCAGACTGTTTTTTAGAGAGCAAACAGATCTTTTTGGAAATACTGTTTTTGATGAGAAAGGAGAAGCTGTAATTCCAAATAAAGACTTAAAAATGGTTCGAAGCCAGCACTTTGTTTTAGCATATGATAGAAGCTTAGGGAAACACTCAAGGCTAAAAATGGAGACGTATTATCAGCTTCTGGATAATGTTCCTATAAGCTATCGATATCCACAATATAGCACATTGAATTTTGGAGCCAATTTCGATTTAGCATTTCCAGATACTCTAGTAAATGAGGGTACAGGAACAAACTACGGAATAGAACTTACGGTTGAAAGGTTTTTAAACAATGGCTTCTACTATTTGTTTACGGGTTCACTATATAACTCAACCTATAAAGGCGTTGATGGACTTGAAAGAAACACAGCTTTTAACGGAAACTATACAACGAACGTTTTAGTTGGGAAAGAGTTTTATTTTACACCTAAAAAACCATCTAAAAAGCAGAGTTCCCTGATCCTAGACATTAAGTTTACCTTAAACGGAGGACAACGGTACATTCCAATAGATCTGGAACAAAGTCAAAATCAGAACGCTGCGGTATATGATTATGACAACGCATTTGCTCCTCAGCATCCTGAATATTTTAGAACGGACATAAAAATAGGATATAAAGTAAATGGCAAAAAGATCACGCAAGAATGGGCATTTACAATGCAAAACGCAACCAATCGAAAAAATGTATTTAGCCAAGTATATGACGTTTCAAAACAATCGGTTTTAACCAGATACCAAATTGGAATGCTTCCAATTATGCAGTATAAGGTTTTGTTCTAGGCTTAAATGGTTTTTATCACTAGAATTGTAATATAAGATTAAAAATAATTCATGAAATTGACAGAAGAGTATTGGAATAATTGTTACCGAAGTAATGATACGAGATGGGATTTAGGAAAAATTTCTCCGCCAATTGAGGCGTATATTAGTCAGTTACAAGACAAAGAATTGTCCATACTAATCCCTGGAGGAGGCAATAGTCATGAAGCCGAACACCTTTTAAACAAGGGGTTTAAAGACGTTTTTGTAGTTGACATTTCTCCATTTGCAATTGCCAACATTAAATCGCGTGTTCCGAATTTTCCATCTAATCAGCTGTATAATAAAGACTTTTTTAAGCTAAAAGGAAGGTTTGATTTAATCATCGAACAAACATTCTTTTGTGCCATTGATAAAAACCTAAGGTCTTCGTATGCAAAAAAAATGGCCGAGCTACTCAAATCGGAAGGGAAATTGGTCGGGCTCCTATTTAGCACTCCGTTAAATCAAGACCACCCTCCTTATGGGGGAACAATAAAGGAGTATATAGGTTATTTTGACCCCTATTTTAATATTGAAATAATGGACGCATGCTATAATTCTATTGAGCCTCGATCCGGGAGAGAGGTTTGGATAAAAATGATTAAGAAGGGTTAGGGGAATAGTTAAATCAAGGAGGATAAGGACCAGAGTACCGCAAACAAGGAATGCCTAAAGGGACAAAACAGCGTTTTTGAAAATGAAAATTTAAACCGTCAATATTTTCATTTTCAACGGTTATAGTAAACATTCCTTTTTCCCACCACAATTTCATACAGTCAACATCTGCTTGAAGCAATTTAGACGCTTCATACGTTTTATATACGGTTTCATTTAATTGCTCCTTTTGCAAAAGAATATATTTTCCTGGTTTCAAGTCGAATGAATAGTTTCCATTGGAGTCTGTGCGGGTGCTGTCAACAATACAGGATAATAACTTGTTCTTTGTTCCCTTTTTTACATAGACCATAAAACCACCAATAGGTCTTTTAGCTTGAGCTTTTTGAAGTATTTCTTTAGAAGGAGCAACTCCACCGCAGTAACTTCCAGAAGTGGTTATTGTTCCAGAAATTGTTTGTGTTAGCTTTTTTTCTTCAGTTGGAATACTCGCTAATAACCCAATAATAAAGGATGTAAAGAATACATTCATGCGTTTGTTTTAATGGTTCATCTTTAAAGTTAATGTCTGCTTAGTTATTCCAATCGGAATAACCAAGCATCATGCCATAGGCAGTATTAAAGCTAACTCTTTATATGAAAAGGAATTTTTTTTAGATAGTAGCAGTGGGACAGAATAACTGCTTAGTAGGATGAACGTTACTTTACTTTGTCTAAAATCACACCTATTTCCACAGCAAATTCAATAGGGTCATTTGGCATCATGTGTTCAATTTCATAATTGTATATCCCCGTTTCTTTAAACATTTTATTCGCTGATATCACATGTTCAGTGTCTATAATTCCGAGCGAGCCATCACCTTTGTAATAACCATTCTCGTCTAACATATTTAAATCACATTCAAGAGACTCTACCTTCCCGCTGGGGCTCGTTTCTGTTATTTTAACTTTTACTATTTCATGATTATGGCCAACAACATATCTGTATGCTAAACTCATATTGTATTCTAGGTTGTCTTTTTCGATAGGTACTTTAAACACTATTACGTCTTTTTTTAACCATTCTTCCATTGGCGATAACTCTTTATACTCTGCATAATCTCTTCCTTCTAGAGAGCATCCTGACATAAAGGTTAGTATTATTAAAATTGCTGCTATGTTTTTCATCTTCTTTTTATTTATGTTTTCTAATAACTCAAATTTCTTGGAATTAATTATTTTTAATTTACTGTGTATCAAGTAACGGGCATTTTCTATAGCCTAAAAGCAGAAGAAATTTTTTCAGGAATAGGCTTGGTAAGCATTAGCTCTAGGTGAACACCCATAATTTCTCCCATAGTTTTACAACTATTAAACTCTTGTGTTGTATGGTATTTATTAAGTTCTGTTTTTAATTGATTTGTTTTTTTCGGAGTAGAGAGGGAGTCTTGTTTTATTGCTACTAGCAGCTCATTCGTTCGGTACGAAGCTGATTCGTATCTCTTTTTAATTAAAATTCTTTCTTCGTATTTATATTGCGTAATCGTTTCAGGCGTCATAATTTCTCGACAGAAATCTACAATCGCATTGTTTTCTTTAAAAAATTGGGGCAAGTAAAGGTTTTTCCTTCCTTCGTAACACTGTTGGTCAAAATCGATTGCGCGAACTCGGTATTGCGCCTCTTCAAAGTCAGGAGTGATATCAATTACGTAGTTGTATGATCGCATATCTCCTAATAACCTCACGAAACAACGCTCGTTAAACTTAACAAATTCTTTTGCTAATCGAACCTTTCCAAAATTCGACATGGATAAAAATTGATCAATAAATTGATCCCCTGGAATACCTGCAATATGTTCCTCAATTAGAGAATTACCATCAACTAGATAATTGATTCGATTTGGACTAAGAATGTGTTCAAACTCTAAGCCATAAACGCGAGATGCATCCGCTATTTTAACATAGAAATAATCGTAGTTATCGTTAAACTGATTGATAATTCGGATACGAAAAGGTTTGGAATTTCCAAAATGACAAAAGTCAATTCGGTCCACCCGAAGGTGGCCAATTACGGAAAGGTCGCCATCTGTTTTTAGCAATGCATATACCTCAGTTAGCCCTTGATTTAATTCCTCCATTCGAGATGGCTCATACATTACACTTTCCCAAAGCGTGTCTACTCCGTTTTTATCCATAATTGGAAATCCTTCTTTCCAATGCATCAAGCCTTCATAGCTCACAGGAAGCTTCATGTCTCTGTCGAACTTCTCAAGATATAACCTTAACTGTTTGCTAATAGTATAGGCCGGTTTTTTCTTAGAGATATCCATAAACCAAAGATATTCATTTTAAGGTAATAACGCTAATTTATGGGATATGTGAGCTTCCTTTTCTCCTTACAGGGGAGGATTTTCCAATTGATGGCGACGCATAATGAAAAGGAGGATTGACTGCAGCGGGTTTGCTACGGGGGGGGGGTATTTTGTCCAGTAATTCAAAACAATCAAGAGGTACAGCCTAATAAGATAGATGAATAGGTAACTTTATATCTGATTTTAAGCAGTAGTAATTATCTAATCTCTCCCCCAGCTTCCATCTCCTTCGTTGGAGCAACAAATGAAAGTTTCCCTTCATCATCTTCAGCCATCAAAATCATTCCTTGAGATTCAACACCCCTAATCTTTCGCGGAGCCAAATTCATTAGGATAGACACCTTTTTCCCAACAACCTCTTCAGGAGAATAATGCTCCGCAATTCCCGAAACAACAGTACGAGTATCTAAGCCCGTGTTAACGGTTAATTTTAATAACTTATCTGCTTTCTCGACTTTTTCGGCTGCCATTACCTGACCGACGCGGATGTCCATTTTGGAGAAGTCGTCAAATGTTACTTCATCTTTCATAGGCGGGAATTTATTATTTTCTTGTGTAGCTGCTTGTAATTTTGCTATTTGTTTTTCTATTTCCTCATTTTCAATCTTACTAAAAAGCAATTCGGTTTTATTTATAATGTGGCCCACATTCATCAAATTGTTTTGACCTGCGGAATCCCACTTTAACAGGTCAATTCCCAGTATTTCTGTTAGCTTATTACTGGTGAAAGGTAAGAAAGGCTCAAAGACAATCGTCAGGTTTGCTGTTATTTGAAGAGCGATATTCATTATTGTTTTAACACGGCCTGGGTCGGTTTTAATCAACTTCCATGGCTCTGTGTCGGCTAAATACTTATTCCCTAGGCGAGCTAAATTCATCGCTTCTGCTTGTGCTTCTCTGAATCGATAAGAATCAATAGCATGAGAGACTTTAGGTGGAATTGCCGCTAATTCTTTTAAAACAGTTTTATCATAGTCAGTTAGCTCTCCCATTTCCGGAACAGCTCCATCATAATATTTGTGTGTTAAAACCAAGCATCTGTTTACAAAGTTTCCATAAATTGCGACTAACTCATTGTTGTTTCTTGCTTGAAAATCTTTCCATGAAAAGTCGCTGTCCTTGTTTTCTGGAGCAATCGAAGTAAGAACATAGCGAAGCACGTCCTCCTGTCCAGGAAAGTCTTCTAGATATTCATGTCCCCATACAGCCCAATTTCTCGACGTACTTAATTTCTTTCCTTCTAAGTTTAAAAACTCATTAGCAGGAACGTTATTAGGCAATATATGATCTCCTAGTAGTTTTAGAATGATTGGAAATATTATACAATGAAAGACAATGTTGTCTTTTGCTAAAAAGTGAACTAATTTAGTGTCGGCTGACTTCCAGTAATCTTCCCAATTTCTTCCAGAATCTTTAGCCCATTGTTTTGTTGCTGAAATGTAACCTATAGGCGCATCAAACCAAACATACATTACTTTACCATCTCCTCCATCAATAGGAACCTCAACACCCCAATCTAAATCACGTGTCATCGCTCTAGGCCTCAGTCCTGAGTCTATCCAACTCATGCATTGCCCAATTACTTGATTTCGCCATTCTTTTGGCTCATGGACTTGTTCTCCGTCTAATTTCCCGTTCTTAATCCAATCTTTAATCCAGTCTTCATGCTTATCCATTGGCAAATACCAATGAGATGTTTCTTTTAGTGTAGGTGAATTTCCACTTAAAGTGGATATAGGGTTTGTTAAATCCAAAGGGCTCAAATCTGAACCGCATTTTTCGCATTGGTCGCCATATGCTCCGGGATTTCCGCACTTGGGACAACCTCCAGTAATATATCTATCCGCTAAAAACTGATTATATTCTTCGTCGTAATATTGTTGAGTTGTTTTTTTTGTGAATACTCCTCTTTCATCTAATAAGCTGAAATAATCAGAAGCTGTTTTTTTATGAAGGTCGGAAGAAGTTCTATGGTATATATCAAAACTTACCCCAAGTTGTTCAAAAACACTTTTGTTGATCGTATTATATTCATCTACTATTGCCTGCGGTGTTGTGCCTTCTTTTTTTGCACGCAATGTAATTGCAGCACCATGTTCATCCGAACCACAAACAAAAGCTACATCTTTGCCATTAGACCGCAAAAAACGTGCATATATATCAGAAGGGATGTAAACACCCGCTAAATGACCTAAATGCAATGGTCCATTTGCATAAGGAAGGGCTGCAGTAACGGTATATCTTTTCGGATTCTTCATTCAATAACTTACTTCTAAACAAGTTGGTTCATAAAATTGCGTTCGCAAAGATAGTTTTTTGACTCTTGATATAATATATTCGATACATGAAAAATTCAATCCTTCCTAACAATCTCAAAAAAGGAGATAAAATAGCGCTAATATCAACTGCTCGAAAGATTGATTTAGAAAAATTAGCGTACGCAAAAGAAGTTTTGAATAATTGGGGACTTAAGGTGGTTGAAGGCAAAAATTTAAGAGCCGAGAGTAACCAGTTTTGCGGAACCGACTACCAAAGATCATGCGACTTACAAGAAGCAATAAACGATAATTCAATTCAAGCCATAATTTGTTTTAGGGGAGGGTATGGAACTGTAAGGATTTTAGAAAGTGTTGATTTTTCAAACCTAATCAAAAATCCAAAATGGATTTGTGGTTATAGTGATGTTACAGCGCTTCATAATTATTTAAACAGTAAATGTTGCTCCGCAACAATACACTGTACAATGCCGGTAAACTTCAGCACCAATACCAAAGAATCTTTAGAGACGTTTCGAAAAGCTTTATTTGGGGAGAAATACAACATTATTACTGATGCGCACGAATTAAACAGAGAAGGGTCTACTTCTGGGGAAATTATTGGAGGAAACTTATCTATGCTTTACAGTCTTTCCGGAACAAAATACGATATTGATGCAAGGGAAAAAATATTGTTCATTGAGGACCTGGATGAATACCTCTACCACATAGATAGAATGATGTGGAATTTAAAACTATCGGGAAAATTGAGCAACCTTGCAGGGCTGGTTGTTGGCGCAATGACGGACATGAATGACAATGAAGATCCATTTGGAAAATCTGCCGTTGAGATTATTAAAGAAGCTGTTGAGGAATTTAATTACCCTGTATGTTTCAACTTTCCTTGTGGTCATATAGATGATAACCGGGCTTTAATACTCAATAAGGAAGCCAATCTCACAGTAGCATATTCAAGCGTATTTTTTGAGCAATAAAAAAGGGTCGTTTGAAAGAACGACCCTTAAAATTTAGATGGAGCTATTTATCTTTCAAATTTCCCGTAATCTTTTGGAATGACAAAAGTTTCAGAGGCAATTTTTTTTGCCTCAACACTTTCTGCTTTTAAGGTTGAAATAACATTTCCAGTAGAAAGAGCATATTCTGTACTTAACATAGGAAAATGATTTTCCATTCCTTCAATTTCCAAATAATACATAGCTTGGTTTTCTTTTCTGTTTAGTGTTTCTAACATAGGGATAAAAAACTCATAATCTCCTTTTGTAATCCAATAAATAATTTTTCTGTCGTTCTCTTTGTTCGTAACAATTACTTCAAAACATTTTTTTCCTAGAATTTCTCTCGTTTCTTTCGTTTTCTTGATGTCAACGTCCAAGGTTTTTGCGGGTCTTCTGTTAGGCGTTTCAAACCATAGCTTCCTTTCGGGGCTAAGAGCGTATGTTTTTTTCGTTTCTAAATCCATCAATTGAATTCCATCAATTGTTCCATCTTCCCCAACTTCTTCTATCCTTATGTCATTTCCTTTAACAAAGTATTTGTAGATAACGTGAATTTTACCAACGTTTTTTTCAAATATGATTTCCCCTTCAAATTGCGCTATCGATGCAGAAGCTATTAAGATAGAAGCAACTATAGAAAGGCCAATTTTATGTAAATTATTTTTCATGATTGTAATTTTCTTTTTAAGTTCGACTAAGATATAAAAATTTATATCACATCTAATAATTATTCTGCCCTTAACCAAGGATCATACCAAAAGAAAATAATGGGACAAAAACATATTTTAGGAGATAAGGGTGAAACAATCGCAAAAGACTACTTAATCGAAAAGAACTATCTAATATTAGAAAAAAACTGGAGGCACTTAAAAGCTGAAATTGACCTTATCGCTCAAAAAGAGGACTGTATCGTTTTTGTGGAAGTGAAAACAAGAAGCTCAATCAATTTTGGATCTCCCGAAAGTTTTGTTTCTGAGAAGCAACAAAAGAGAATTATTCTTGCCGCCAACGAATATCTCCAGAAAAACGATATTCAAAGGGAGGCCCGATTTGATATCATTTCAATCACTATAGATAGCAAGAAAGGTACCATAAAACATATAGAAGATGCTTTTTATCCAACATTATAATTTTTTAGGTTAATCTTTCCGATATTCGCACCTGACTGAAAACACAATGGGAAACAAGAAATCAAAAAAGTATACGAATAAATCAAAAACTAGCTCAAGTAAACCGCAGATAAGTAAGGAGGTTCTTGAAAATGTTCGTCTAAATAAATACATTGCAAATGCAGGAGTATGCTCCAGAAGAGAAGCAGACAAGTTGATAGAAAATGGAGATGTAACAGTAAATGGAGAAACTATTACTTCAATGGGGCATAAAGTTTGTGAGACAGATGATGTAAGATATCTTGGAAAAAGGTTGAAAAAAGAGCGCTTTAAATACATCCTTCTCAATAAACCGAAAAATTATATCACCACTGTTTCAGACACTCACAATCGTCAAACAGTCATGAAGTTAATAGAAGGAGCTTGCTCGGAAAGGGTGTATCCGGTTGGTCGTTTAGACAGAAACACTACAGGTCTTTTGCTTTTTACAAATGATGGTGAACTAACTAAAAGGCTTACTCACCCTAGCTATGAGGTAAAAAAAATATACGAAGCAGTTTTAGATAAACCTGTAGAAGATTACGATTTAGAGAAATTAACTTTAGGCATTGAGCTAGAAGACGGGTTAAGTATTTTTGATAGTGCTGAGTATAATGGTGCGCCAGGTCAAAAAACGATTGTAATGGTCTCAATTCATTCGGGAAAAAATAGAATTGTAAGACGAATGTTTGAGCATTTAGGTTATGATGTTGTGAAACTTGACAGAATTGAGTTTGCAGGACTAAAGAAAGGGAAGGTTACACGAGGGAAATGGAGGGTGTTGAATAAAAAAGAAGTTGGCTTTTTAAAAACAGCTAAATAATTTCTTGAGATACAATTTCTGCAGCAGCTTGTTCTGCGCTTCTTTTGGACAGGTCAGTTGACTGACCTCTTAGTTCGCCGTTAATGAAGGCCCCCATGGTAAAATGAATTGAACCTTTTGCTGATTCTTCTTTTATGGTTTTAAATTCCAGCGATAATTTATTTTTCTGGCAATAAATTAGTAGCTGACTCTTGTAGTCAATATTGTTTGCTTCCAAATTTTCCAAATCTATATAGTGCTCGAGAATACACTCAATAAACACTTCCTTAGCTTTTTTATACCCCTTGTCTAAGTAGATTGCTCCAAAAAGAGCTTCAAAAACATTTCCTAAAAGGGACTTGTAAGGAAAGTTACCCTTTAAATATTTCACGAAGGGCTCTAGTCCAATTTTTTCTCCCAATGAATTCAAACTTTTCCGACTTACGATTTTTGATCGCATTTGAGTGAGGTAGCCCTCATTCTTGTCAGGAAACTTTTCAAATAAATATTCAGAAACGATGGTTGAAATAACGGAATCTCCCAAGAATTCCAGCCTCTCGTTACTTAGTTTTAAACCCTGGGTATTTTTTTTTGCTACCGACTTATGTACAAAAGCCTGTCGGTATAATTCAATTTTTTTAGGTTTAAACCCAAAATTCTGGCGAATAAATAATTGTAAAGGAGAATTTTTTAAGTGTGATTTACGATTGAACAGCAAATTTAACAACACTATTTAATCAATGTATTTTTTCACAATTACTGATGTATTGTGACCTCCAAAACCAAATGTATTGCTTAGCGCAACATCAACCGTCCTCTTTTCCGCTTTGTTAAAGGTAAAATTCAAGTTGTAATCAATGTTTTCGTCTTCGTGCTCAAAGTTAATTGTTGGTGGCACAATATCTTCTTGAACTGCTTTTACACAGGCAATTGCCTCAATAGCTCCTGCTGCTCCTAACAGGTGTCCAGTCATAGATTTAGTTGAGCTAATATTAAGGTTATAAGCATGTTCTCCAAATACTTCTTTAATTGCTTTTGTCTCAGCAATATCTCCAAGCGGAGTTGATGTTCCATGCACATTAACGTAATCTACTGTAGATGGATCTAGTCCAGCGTCTTTTAACGCAAGTTTCATGACGCTCGAAGCTCCTGTTCCATCAGGATGCGGTGCAGTAATGTGGTGCGCATCGGCAGTCATACCGCCACCAACTACTTCAGCATATATTTTTGCGCCTCTTGCTTTAGCGTGTTCCAGTTCTTCAAAAATTAAAGCGCCTGATCCTTCTCCTAAAACAAATCCATCGCGAGTTGCATCAAAGGGTCTAGAGGCTGTTTCTGGGGTGTCGTTTCTTTTAGAAAGCGCTTGTAGTGCGTTAAATCCTCCAATACCCGCAATGTTAACAGCAGCTTCAGAGCCACCAGTAACCATAACATCTACCTTGCCTAATTGTATTTGCATTAAGCAATCAATCATAGCATTTGTGGCAGACGCGCATGCCGAAACAGTAACATAGTTGGGACCTCTCAATCCATATTTAATTGAGATGTGACCTGCAGCAATATCTACAATCATTTTAGGGATAAAGAAAGGATTGAATCTAGGTGTTCCGTCTCCATCTTTAAAGCTAAAGCACTCCTCTTGGAAAGTTTTTAATCCTCCAATACCTGAACCCCAAATAACTCCGACTCTGTCTAAATTTACTTTTTCCAGGTCTAAGCCAGAATCTTCCATTGCTTCGGTTGCTGTAGCAACAGCATATTGAGAAAAGGGGTCTAGTTTCCTAGCCTCTTTTCTATGCATTACACTTTCAACATCAAATCCCTTAACCTCACAAGCAAATTGTGTTTTAAATTTAGAAGCGTCAAATTGCTGAATAGGCGCAGCACCACTTACCCCATTAATAAGATTGTTCCAATACTCATCTAGAGTATTGCCAATCGGAGTCAATGCTCCCATTCCTGTTACAACAACGCGCTTTTTTTCCATAATACCTTATAGAAGTTAAAAAAGAAAGATAAAATTAGTTATTTATTATCTCCAATGTAAGAGATAGCATCACCTACAGTAGCGATTTTTTCTGCTTGATCGTCTGGAATGGCAATGTTGAATTCTTTTTCGAATTCCATAATTAATTCCACAGTGTCTAAAGAGTCTGCTCCTAGATCGTTTGTAAAACTTGCTTCTGAAGTTACTTCTCCTTCATCTACACCCAATTTATCAACGATAATTGAGATAACTCTTGATTTAATATCTGACATGATTTTTTTTTTAAATTATTTATATCCTGATTGCAAATAAAATACATTTCGTTAATTCAACAAAATTCTTTTCACTAAAGTTATGAGGAATACGTTTTTAAGAACTTATTCGTAATAAGCAATCGCAACGATAAATCTTTTCTTTTTAAACCAGTAACCATAATGTTTTATCTTTACAAACCAATCAAATCAACGGTTAAAGGGGGTCGCTTGAGGGCCTGTTCAATGCTTCTGTTAGAAAATTTGTAGCTTTTGAAGTATGTTTTTGGAAGGATGTGTATTGTGGCCATTCGTCTCAAAGGTTGATTATTTGTTTAAGACATCGAAAATATTAAGGTAGTTAGTCCAACTTCTTGTGGAAGAAAATAATTATTTACTTTTTCTTCTAATCCTATTTGTTTTGGATTTACCTTTGTCCTAAATTAGTAAGAGGAAGAAATGAACATCGCCTTATTTGCTTCAGGTACAGGTAGTAATGTTTACAACATTATTCAGTATTTTAAGTCGAACCACTTGATTAATGTAGTTGCTGTGTTGAGCAATAAGTCCAATGCTGGAGCATTAAATCATGCCAAAAACGCTGGCATTCCGTCGCTTACTTTTAGCAAAAAAGATTTCACATCTGCAATTACAGTGGAAGAGTTTTTAGCCGAGAGAAAAGTAGATCTAATAGTTTTGGCTGGGTTTCTATTAAAGGTTCCCGAAAGTTTAATTGATTTATATCCTAATAAAATAATAAACATACATCCTGCTTTGTTGCCAAACTACGGGGGAAAAGGAATGTATGGTATGCATGTTCATAATGCGGTGATTGCGGCTCAAGAAAAAAAATCGGGTATTACAATTCATTTGGTAAATGAGAATTATGATGATGGAGCAACTATTGCTCAATTCGAGTGTGGTTTGAATGCGCAGGATACCCCGCAAAGTCTAGCGCAGAAAGTTAGCGGGCTAGAAAAGTCACATTTTCCAAGAACAATAGAGGAATACATCTTAAAAATTAAATAAATATGTTGGCATCAGTTTTTTTTGGATTCGACCTAAAGGAAGTCGGAGTAGCTTCAATGGTCTTATTTGCGGTTATTGACATAATAGGCTCAATGCCAATAATTATTAAAATAAAAAAATCTGCAGGATCCATTCATCCACTAAGAGCAACAGCAGTAGCAACCTTAATAATGATCGGCTTTCTTTTTTTAGGAGAATCAATTTTAGGGGTGATTGGGGTCGGAATTAACGAGTTTGCTGTTGCCGGATCATTTGTCTTGTTTTTCATGGCTATAGAAATGGTTTTAGGGATAGAGATATTTAAACACAAACAAGATAGCTCATCTTCTCGAACCGCCTCAATCGTTCCTCTGGCATTTCCGGTAATTGCTGGAGCAGGTACAATGACCTCTATTATATCGCTTAGAGCAGAGTTTGCGCAGATCAATATTTTAGCCGCAATTATTTTAAACTTGATATGCGTGTTTGTTGTTTTAAAGCTTACTGCGAGGATTGAAACGCTTTTGGGCAAGGGAGGAATGGCTGTCGTGGAAAAAGTATTTGGAATAATACTTCTTGCGATTGCAATAAAATTGTTCACAACCAACGGAAAGGAGTTGTTTTAACATAATTTATAATAAAGATAAACCAATACATTTAATTTTGTTTAACTTTGCACGGAAATAATTAAACAAACAAAACATTTATTATGATCAATCGATTTTTACTTCTGCTAATAATTTTTTCAACCCAGGTAACCTCCGGGCAAGAAAAAGTTACATTATCTGGCACAATTAAAGATTCAACAGACGGTGAAGACTTAATAGGGGTTTATGTAACTGTATCAAACTTAAGTGGTGTGGGAACCATAACAAATAGCTATGGGTTTTATTCCATTACTCTTCCAAAGGGCGATTACACCATTTCTTTTAGCTATGTTGGGTATAATACCGTTAATAAAAAAATTACACTTGATAAAAATAAGGTATTAGGAGTGGAGCTTTCTAATAGTTCCGAGGTTATGAAAGCACTGGAGGTTACTGCAGAAAAAGAAAATGAAAATCTAACCAATACCAATGGAAGTACAGTCCGATTGAAGCCAAAAGATATCGAAACAATTCCTGTCCTATTTGGAGAAAAAGATGTGTTGAAAACAGTTACATTATTGCCGGGCGTTCAAAGTGCAGGCGAGGGTAGTTCGGGATTCAATGTTAGAGGGGGAGCCTCAGATCAGAACCTTATTTTGCTAGATGAAGCTCCGGTTTACAATGCTTCACATTTATTAGGATTCTTTTCGGTGTTTAATTCTGACGCGCTGAAAGATATAAACTTAATGAAGGGAGGAATTCCAGCTGAATATGGAGGCAGACTTTCTTCAGTAATGGACATAAAGATGAAAGAAGGTAATCGGAAAAAGTTCAGCGCCTCAGGAGGTCTAGGTTTAATTTCTTCGCGTTTATTGATAGAAGCTCCCATAGTTAAGGATAAAGGATCTTTTTTTATTTCAGGAAGAAGAACCTATGCCGATACATTTTTGAAGCTGTCTAAGGACTCTTCCAGAAGAGAGTCGACCCTCTACTTTTATGACATTAACGCAAAAGCTAATTATTCTTTTGGAGAAAAAGATCGTGTTTTTCTATCCGGTTATTTTGGTCAAGATAAGTTTGGTTTTGGAGAATCTTTTGGATTCGAATGGGGAAACACAACAGGAACTTTGAGATGGAACCATATTTACTCGAATAAATTATTCTCCAATACTTCGGTTATCTACAGCAATTATGACTACAAAATTACAATTGGTGGCGCAGGGTTTGATATTGCTTCAGTAATAAAAGACTGGACATTTAAGCAAGACTACCAATGGTTCGCAAATGAGAAGCATAATGTCAAATTTGGATTCAATGTTCTGACACATAAGATTTCTCCAGGCGGCATAAATAGCCTAGAACCAGATGGAATAATTGCAGACTTAAATGTTCAAGAGAAAAGATCAATAGAGGCATCTACGTATGTTTTAGATGAATGGAAAATTTCTAACCGAATTTCTGCAAATTATGGTTTAAGGTATTCCTCTTTCTATGCCATTGGTGGTCAAGATGTCTACAGCTATGATGAAAATGGATCTCTAATAGATACAACCACTTATGGTAAAAATGAGGTTTTTCAACAATATCAAGGTTTAGAGCCGCGAATAGCCACTACCTTTATGTTAAATGAATACAGCTCGATGAAAGCGTCTTATTCTAGAGGATATCAATACCTCCATTTACTAACTAATTCTACCAGCTCTAGCCCCACAGACATTTGGATGCCGAGTAGCAATAATATCAAGCCGCAGCTCTCAGATCAGTATACAATAGGTTATTTCAGAAACTTTAAAGACAACACCTATGAATTTTCAATAGAGTCCTATTACAAGCCTATGAACAATTTAATCGACTATAAAACTGGAGCAGAGGTGTTATTGAATGAATTCGTTGAAGGTGAGCTTGTTTTTGGAGTGGGAAGAGCTTACGGAGCAGAATTTTTAATCAGAAAAAATAAAGGAAAATTTACAGGTTGGGTTGGTTATACCTTAGCCCGAACAGAAAAAAAGTTTGAGGAGATTAATTCTTCTAATTGGTTTCCTGCGCGACAAGACAGAATCCACGATATATCAATTGTGGCTATGTACTCATTCTCTGAAAAAGTAAAAGCATCAGCAAATTGGGTTTATTACACAGGAAACGCAGTTACTTTTCCAAGTGGTAAATATCAAATTGATGGTGTTGTTGCCAACTATTATACAGAAAGAAATGGGTATAGGATGCCAGATTATCATAGACTGGATGTTGGCGTGACTCTTTATAATGACAAGTATAAAACCATCATAGATCCCGAATCTCAGAAAGAAATCAAGGTTAAAAAGAAGTGGGAATCCAATTGGAATTTTTCAGTTTACAATGCTTATGCAAGGGAAAACGCATACCAAATATCTTTTCGAGAAAGTGAGTCAAACCCGGGGCAAACTGAAGCTGTGCAGTTAGCTCTTTTTAAAATAATTCCATCAATCGCTTACAATTTTAAATTTTAATTATGAAAGCACTACAAATATTCCTATTTGCAATTATTTTACTGACATTAAATACGTCTTGCGAAAAAGTAATTTTAATTGAGCTGAATGAAGCTGATCAAAAAATGGTGGTTGATGCAATTGTGTCGAATGATTCGGTCCAGAACTATGTAATCTTATCCAAGTCTGGGGGATTTTACCAAGATAATGATTTCGAAGCAATATCAGGAGCTTCGGTTACAATTACTGATGATGCAGGGGTAATCTATTCTTTGAGTGAGTCCGCTCCAGGATACTACTCTAACCCAAACCTCGTAGGTAAACTAAAAACTAATTACGATTTGGAAGTCGTTGCAAACGACCAGACTATTACTGCAAATACTTATTTGCCGGACACTACACATTTGGATTCACTTTCTTATTTTCTAAATTCGGGAGGCTTTGGCGATCCCGAATGGTTTGTTTTAATGCATTGGTCTGACAAGCAATCTGAAGAAAACTTTTACCGTTTCAAGCCTACAATAAATGGAGAGAAAGGAAAACAGATTAGCATACTAGATGATATTCTGATAAATGGGGTGGAAACGCAATACCCATTATTCGATGTTACGGTAGAAGACTTTGACACCCTCATGATTGAGTTTATCGAGATTGACCAAGGCACATATGAATATTTGAAAGTATTGGGGGAGATTGCAAGTGGGGAGAATGCAGCATCAGCTGCTCCAGGCAATCCGGTAAGCAACATCGTTGGTGACGCAATAGGCTTTTTTGGTGCATATGCTATAACAAATGGGTCTATTGTAATTGAGCCTTAGTAAATTATACGATATATTATTCCTATATTGCAATGAATTAACCAATGGATTTTGAATATAAAAACATAGAAATTGCTTCTTCAGTCAAAACGCCCCATGTTATTTTAAATAAGGAAACCGGTGAAATTCGTATTGAGGGAAGCTCATTTCCAGAGAATGCCCCTGAATTCTATTATCAGTTTACTAGGTGGCTCGCTGAATACTCATTGAGCCCGGCACCAAAGACTACTGTTAGTTTAGGGCTGCTTTACCTAAACAGTAGCTCAGTGTCTATTATAACAGGTATGATGAAACTATTGGACAATATGATAAGTCTGAAAACAGTAGTTGAAATAAAATGGTCTTTCGAAAAAGGAGACGAAGACATGAAAGACCTAGGGCTTTATTATCAAGAATCGCTTCGCTGCCCAGTTAAAGTTATTGAGGTGGCTAAATTTGATTTTTAAGCTAAATAATAGGTATGAAAACCTCTAAGGCAACATCTTGGAAAACTAGACTGCACGATGTGATTTTTGAAGCAGATACTTTTTTAGGAAAGTTTTTTGACATTTCATTATTGATTTTAATCTTATTCAGCGTGGCCGCTGTAATGATTGAAAGTGTAGAGCTATACAGTATCAAATACAAGAATGCATTAACACTTTTCGAATGGACGATTACCGCCATATTCTCTTTAGAATATCTCCTTAGAATTATTAGTGTTAAAAAGCCCTTAAAATATATCTTCAGTTTCTATGGTTTAATTGACTTAATATCTTTATTGCCAACTTATTTAGGGTTGTTTATGTTTTCGGAGTCTATTTCTTCAATAAAAACAATTAGAACCATTCGGCTGCTACGAGTATTTAGGATTTTAAAATTAATAAGGTATGTAAAGGCGGCAAATACATTAAAGCAAGCCCTTATTGCAAGCAGACAGCGAATTATTGTTTTTCTTTTAGCGGTTTTAGCGGTAGCTACAATTATGGGAACAATTATTTACATTATTGAAGACTCAAAAGATGGTTTTACAAGCATCCCAAGAAGTATTTATTGGGCAATTGTTACCCTAACCACTGTAGGGTATGGTGATATTGCGCCCCAAACTGTGCTAGGACAGTTTTTTGCGTCAATTATTATGATTTTGGGTTATGCTATTATTGCTGTTCCTACAGGAATGGTTTCTGTAGAATTAGCTCTTTCAGAAAAAATGAATACACAAAGTTGTCCAAGTTGCTCGGCGGAAGGACATGAAAATAACGCAAAGCACTGCAAGCATTGTGGTGCAGAATTAAACCCTCCAGTTTAGATGAGCATCTATTTAAAACAGCTTACACCTTAAGAAGCCTTTTTTACAATTCATGTGCGCAACCTAATCAATAAATAACTTCTGACTTTTTCTTTGTCCTTCAATAGTAATGTTTACAAAATAAACACCTTTAGCAACCTCATCTGTATTAATAAGGACGATTCTATCGTTTGCAACACTGATGTCATTAGAGACAATTCTCTTTCCATTAACATCTACTAGTGTGACCTCTGCGTTAGAATTACTTTTCAAATCAAAATCAACTACCACTCTTCCATTATTTACAAAAGCGTTGGTATTTTCTTTCCATTGCATCT
>JAQWQH010000256.1 GCA_029244805.1 Flavobacteriales bacterium | reverse complement strand
GCACTCCCTATAACTTTTTTGATGTTTTACAAAACAAATACTTAAATGTTACGATTCATCCATTTGCATATATGGATGGTACGCTTAATGAATATTTGGGTTTATCTATTGAGGATGCAAAAGAAAAAGTAGCTTCCTTGAAAAAGCAAGTCAAAGAAGTAGGAGGAGTTTTTATGGGCATATGGCATAATGAGACTGTCAATGACAAAGGTGTTTGGAAAGGATGGAGAACTGTTTATGAGGAAGCAATAACCTAGAGCTTCGAACTGAATAAAAGAATGTTTGGTTTGCTTAAGCAATTTTAAAGAGGATAATCCTCTTTATTCTCAAATTCCTTTAGTTTAAATTTTCTGGACTTATGAGTTGTTTTTATCAATACTCGATAAGTAGTGATTACTCCTAATCCAAATAATGATATAGGCAATATTCGTACTTGGCTAATCGCGAAATCTTGGTAAATTAATACAAGCCCAATAAGCGTTAATAGAAGCCCGGCAAGGGCGATTATTGTTTTTACATTAGGATTCACGATACTATTTGTAATGGAATACACAATACATATCCTTTTGTTATTGAGGTGTTTTGACTTTGCTTGCAGCTAATTTTCCTTCAAAATCTTTAATCCAACTTTTAGGACCTCCAGCAACATATCCTGTTTTTGCTAATCCTTTAATTTCACTTTGTCCAGTTTTTGCATTGGTAGAAATCGTAAATGCCCATAGGGTAGGGTATCCTCTAACGCCAAAAGCTTGAGCTAACTGCTGATTTTGTTGCTTGATATTTGTTGGAAGAACAAATCTTCTTGGAAAATCTAATTCCAAGAGAACGAAATTCTCATTTGCCCATTCAATAAACTCATCCTTGACAAAAACTTCTTTTTTAAGTCGAATACACCAACCGCACCAATCTGTTCCAGTAAAGTTAGCTAAAATGGGTTTTCCAGTTTTAGCTGAGATTGCTTGTGCTATTTCTAGATTAACTTCCCATCCTTTCATGGATGCTTTGTATTTTTGTTCAGCAGCTTGTCCCAAATAATTCATGTTCAGGAAAATAATAAGTAAAGGTGCTAGAGAGAGCTTTAGAATATTCATTTAGATGTTGTTTTAATATGAAAAAAGTTAATAGGGCAAATGTAGTGCCAAATATGAATTTATTACTTGCCGATTTTTTATTTATTCTCGGCAAATTTAATCAAAACAAACAATAATTTTGGCTAAAGTTTGTTTTCTGCGCATTACTCAAAATTTCCCCATCTAAAACATTAACTTCGTAAAACCATCGAAAATCAAGATATAAATATAAAATGGGTAGAGGCTGCCCATGTTGACAAAGTTTGTTGGGATAAACTTGTTGAGGGATCTAGTGCTTTAAATCTTTATTGCTACTCATGGTACTTAGATGCGGTTTCTGATAATTGGGGAGCTTTGGTAATGGGAGATTATGATTTCATTATGCCAATTCCATATACTGTTAAAAAGAACCAAAGTGTTTTATATCAACCTTTTTTTAGTCAACAGCTCAATGTGGTAGGGGAGAATTTACCTTCAGCGGAATTAATAAATCAATTTATTTCTAGCATTCCTGAAAAATTTAAATTGGCGCAATTCAACTTTCCTAACCATTTAATTCCAAACGTATCGAAATACGAGATAGAAGAAGTTTTTTGTCAATATTTGGACTTAAGCGGATCTCACGAAGAGGTTAGCGCTAAATATTCAACCAACGCCAAACGGCAAATTAAGAAAGCGATTAAGAACGAATTGAAAGTTACAGAATCAGAAGATTTAGGGTTTTTTATGCGTTTGTTTGAAGAAACGGTTGGTTTTAAATTAGGGTTACTCAAAGATAATTATAGTCGTTTACACAAATTGATGAATGTAGGGTTGCGCCTGAATAAAGGAAGGTTGTTGAGCGTTCAGAAAGGAGATGCCGTTTTGGCAATGGGTTATTTCTTTATTCAAAATAATCGAATTACCTACTTAAAAGGAGCTTCCACCCTTCAAGGAAGAGATACTGGAGCAATGTATTTTTTGATGGACTCTTTAATAAATGAGTTTTCATCCACCAATAGAGTATTGGATTTTGGCGGATCAAAGGTTTCTTCGGTTGCGGAGTTTTATAAAAAGTTGGGAGGCGTTGACAAAACCTACTTGAGTTTTTCAAAAAATGATTTGCCTTATTTGATAAAAAAAGCAAAAGGCATAAGAGATAGGTTCAAAAAGTAAATAATTTCATTCGGATTCATTATTTTTGGAAAACAAACCAAAATAAATATCTTTCTGCTATGATAAAGGTGCATGACTTCAGTAAAACCAACTCTCTGTATAACAATTTCCTAGCACAATTAAGGGATCTTAAAGTGCATGCAGATAGAATGCGTTTTAGAAGAAATTTAGAAAGATTGGGTGAGATAACGGCATTCGAAATAAGTAAGGAGTTAAAGTTTGAGGAGACAAATGTCTATACTGAATTGGGTGTAGCTCCTTCAAATATTATAAAAGAGCAACCAGTTGTTGCAACCATATTAAGAGCAGGACTTCCTTTGCATCAGGGAGTTTTAAATTATTTTGATAATTCCAATAATTGCTTTATTTCGGCCTATAGAAAGCATTCATCTAACGATCTTTTTGATGTAGAAATTGAATATTTGTCTAGTCCAAACTTAGATGATAAGGTAGTAATTCTTACAGATCCAATGATTGCTTCTGGAGCTTCTATGGTTCTTGCTTATAAAGCGCTTTTAAAAAAAGGAATGCCTCGACACATTCATGTTGTTGGTGTTATTGCTAGTGCTGAGGGAATGGAATACGTTCGCAAAAATATGCCAGAAAATACAACTATTTGGATTGGTGCGATTGATGAAGAGATGACAGCACAGTCGTATATAGTGCCTGGGTTAGGAGATGCAGGAGATCTTGCGTTCGGAGAGAAAGAAGATAACTAGATGAATTTCGCGGCATATTCTACAGGGTTTTTAATGGGGACAGTAAAATTTATGTTTGCTGCAACCTCCATGATGGCTTTTTCAGTTTCCTATTGGGAAATTGTATTTGCTACCTTTCTCGGTGCTTTTGTAAGTTTTAATATATTCTTTTTCTTTTCCGGACTTTTAATGGAAAGAGCAAGGGAGAAAAAACTAGAAAAAATTAAAAACGGATCTCTCAAGCCCAAGAAACAGTTTTCACGAATGAACAAGTTTATTGTTAAAATGAAGCTTTCTTCTTTTGGTTATTTTGTCTTAGTGATTGTTGGTCCTATGGTGTTGTCTATTCCAATTGGGAGTATAATTATTGCAAAGTTTTACAGGCGAATAAAATTTACCTATTGGTTAGAAACGGTTAGCCTTTTTCTTTGGGCAAATCTGTTTACGTTAGCCAATCTATATATTTTTGGTGCATGATAAAACATGTTTTTTTCGATTTAGATAGAACACTTTGGGATTTTGAAAAGAATTCTCACAAAGAGCTGATGAATCTATGGGCGAAACATCAATTACATCAAAAAGGTATATCGTTACCAGAAGAGTTTATTCGAATCTATAAAAGAATCAACGAAGATTGTTGGGCTTTATATAGAGATAATGCTATTACAAAAGAAGCTTTGCGTACTAAAAGATTTGCAGATACTTTGGAGTATTTTGGAATACTAGACGACAAAGTAGCAGAAAGTATTGGTCACGACTACATCACAAACTGCCCTTATAGAACAGCGTTGTTTCCCAATGCATTTGAAATAATCGATTATTTGAAATCGAAATACGAGTTGCATATTATTACAAATGGGTTTGAAGAAGTGCAGCATGTTAAGATGAAACAAAGTAATTTGACTGAACACTTTAGCGAAATTATTACTTCTGAGAAAGCAGGTGCAAAAAAACCACACCCACAAATATTTGCTTTTGCGGCAGACAAAGTTGGAGCTTCTGCTCAGGATTGTGTAATGATAGGAGATGATTTGTTGTGTGATATACAGGGAGCAATAGATTTTGGTATGCAAGCAATCTATTTTAATCCGCATAAAGTTAATCACAACATAGATGTACTTGGCAATGTTCAGGACTTGATTGAGATAAAGACTTTTCTTTAATTATTGAAAAAGTCTTTATCCTTTTTTTCTTCTAGTATTCTGTACAAAGTATTGTCCCATTTCTCCATAGAAAAAAGTGCTCTTTTCACAGGGATACTAGCAACTCGGTCTCCATCATGGTTTTTAGATTCCTGAAAATATAGAACCATTTTTTCATTTGAGTTTGATTCTATGGAAATTGAGATAGAACGTATGAATTTTTTTTGAGTATTCCATTTGCTGAAGTTCTCCATCCATTCTTCGTCGCCTCGGTCTTTAATTGTAGTTTTGTAAGATGTAATGCGTTTAAAATTAACAACCTGAGAACAAGTATCTCCATTGGAAAGGATGATTTTTAAAAATTTTCCAAGTTCCTTGTCTATGGCAAAAAGCTCTGTATGTGTAAAGTTTATATACGCCTCATCAGCAATAAAATCAATTGTATTATTCAAAGCTTCAATAAGAGTGTCTTCGTTTTTTGTAAACTGACGATTACCTTTTATTGAAAAAATTTTGTCGATTAATCCCATAAACCTGCGAATATAGGCACAAATTCGAGATCTTTATTATTGTTTGCAGACTATCAGAGCAATGTGAGTAATTGGTCTAATTTCCTCTAAATCTAATTGTCTTTTACTTGAATAATGATTAAATTCGCTCTCCACAAAGAAATTGAAGTTTTACGCAAAAAAATAAAATTACATGGTGTTTCAGGATTATCTTAAAGAAATTGAAGTTAGGAAAGGACTTGGTTTGCAGCCAAAACCCATTGATGGGGCAGAATTATTGACTGAAATGATTTCGCAAATTCAAGATTCTAAAAGTGAGCATAGAGAAGACGCATTAAATTTTTTTATTTACAACACTTTACCCGGCACAACCAGTGCAGCATTTGTTAAGGCTAAATTCTTAAAAGACATTATTTTAGGTTTAGTTGTTGTTGAAGAAATTGGTAAGTCATTTGCTTTCGAGCAATTGTCTCATATGAAAGGGGGCCCTTCAATTGCTGTGTTATTAGATTTTGCTTTGGGTGAGGATATATTATTAGCTGAAGACGCCGTAAAAATATTAAAGACTCAGGTTTTTTTATATGATGCTGATACAAGTCGTATTGAAGAAGCATATAAGAGCGGCAGTGAAATAGCCAAAGATATTCTCAACAGTTATGCGAAAGCAGAATTTTTTACAAAACTACCAGATATAGATGAAGAAATTGATGTAGTAACTTATATTGCTGGAGTCGGTGATGTATCTACCGATCTACTTTCTCCAGGCGGTGATGCTCATTCAAGATCTGATCGAGAGTTACACGGTCAATGTTTGTTTGAGCATAATAAAGATATGCAAAATGAACTTATAGCACTACAAGAAAAACATCCCAATATGCGGTTAATGCTAATTGCTGAGAAGGGGACAATGGGAGTTGGTTCTTCCAGAATGTCAGGAGTAAACAATGTTGCATTATGGACTGGGGTGAAAGCAAGTAGATATGTTCCGTTTATTAATATTGCTCCTGTAATTGCAGGAACAAATGGAATATCACCTATTTTTCTCACAACAGTTGGGGTAACAGGAGGAATAGGTTTAGATCTAAAAAACTGGGTTAAACAAAAAGATTCTGAAGGAAATACAATTGTTGATGAAGATGGTGAGCCTGTCTTAAAACAAGAGTATTCTGTTGATACCGGTACAGTTCTTACTATTAATACAAGAACTAAGAAGCTTTATAACGGAAGCGAGGAATTAAAGGATATATCCGCCGCATTCACTCCTCAGAAAATGGAGTTTATGAAAGCTGGAGGGTCATATGCTGTTGTTTTTGGTAAAAAATTACAAACATTTGCGGCTAAAGTATTAGGGATTTCAGCTCCTCAAGTTTATGCTACTTCAAAAGAAATCTCTGTTGAAGGCCAGGGATTAACTGCTGTGGAAAAAATATTTAATAAAAATGCAGTTGGTACTACACCTGGTAAAATTCTGCATGCGGGATCAGATGTTCGAGTTGAAGTCAATATTGTAGGTTCGCAAGATACAACTGGTCTAATGACTTCGCAAGAATTAGAAATGATGGCTGCTACAGTTATTTCTCCTATAGTGGATGGAGCATATCAATCAGGCTGTCATACTGCATCAGTTTGGGATGACAAGTCTAAAGCCAATATTCCAAGGTTGATGAAGTTTATGAATGACTTTGGATTAATCACAGCCCGCGATCCCAAAGGAGTTTACCATTCAATGACCGATGTGATTCATAAAGTTTTAAATGATATTACAGTAGGTGATTGGGATATCATTATTGGTGGTGATTCACACACACGTATGTCAAAGGGAATAGCTTTTGGTGCGGATTCTGGGACAGTCGCATTGGCTTTGGCCACGGGTGAAGCGAGTATGCCAATTCCGCAATCTGTAAAGGTTACTTTTAAAGGGGATATGAGAAGTTATATGGACTTTAGAGATGTGGTTCACGCTACCCAATTGCAGATGCTAGAGCAGTTTGATGGTGAAAATGTATTTCAGGGAAGAATAATTGAAGTTCACATTGGAACACTTACTGCCGATCAAGCTTTTACATTTACGGACTGGACGGCTGAAATGAAAGCTAAGGCATCAATTTGTATCTCTGAAGATGAAACTTTAATCGAATCTTTAGAGATTGCAAAAAGTCGGATCCAAGTAATGATTGATAAGGGGATGGATAATCCAAAGGGTGTACTTCAAGGTTTAATCGATAAAGCGAACAAAAGAATTAATGAATTAAAATCAGGTCAGAGGTCGGGAATACGCCCTGATGTCAATGCAAAATATCATGCGGAAGTTGTTGTTGATTTAGATGAAATTGCTGAGCCGATGATAGCTGATCCAGATGTAAATAATGATGATGTTTCTAAACGTTATACCCACGATACAATTCGACCATTGTCTTATTATGGAGGTACTAAAAAAGTAGATTTGGGGTTTGTTGGTTCTTGCATGGTGCACAAAGGAGATATGAAGATTTTAGCACAGATGTTGAAAAATATCGAAGAACAAACGGGGAAAGTTGAGTTTAATGCTCCGTTAGTTGTTGCTCCGCCGACATACAATATTGTTGACGAGTTAAAAGCAGAAGGAGATTGGGATGTTTTGGTAAAGTATTCAGGTTTTGAATTTAATGATGATGCTCCAAAAGGAGCCGCTCGTACTAAATACGAAAATATGATGTATTTAGAGCGTCCAGGATGCAACCTATGTATGGGTAATCAAGAAAAAGCGGAGCCAGGAGATACGGTAATGGCTACTTCGACTCGTTTGTTTAAAGGTAGGGTTGTAAAGGATTCAGGCGAGAAAAAAGGGGAATCGTTATTGTCATCTACTCCGGTAGTTGTTTTGTCAACAATTCTTGGCAGGACTCCCACAATGGAAGAGTATGGAGATGCGGTAGATGGAATTATTTTAACTAAGTTTAAACCATCAAATAAACAATTGGTTAAATAATAAGTAGGTAGCTAACAAAACATCTCTAGATTAGAGGTGTTTTTAATGCTTTATAAATTTGAGCTTAATTTTTTTCAGGTTCTTCAATGAACTCAAATTCTATTCCCAGCAGATGGGAAAAATCTTCACCTATTTTGCGAATATCATCATCATCTTCCTCATAACTCCATTTAATTGATACGTTTGAGTTTCCGAAGAGTCTTTCCGCGTGTTTCAATGTTTTAAGAAGCGCTATTATAGATGAAGAAGCCAAGTAATAGAACTTACAATCAATACACATGGTAGACTTGTTTGTTGCAATTGAATCAAGCCAATCATTTATCGGAGCGTAAAATTTCCTTACATTTTCTGGAAAAGAGCTCCCCTCCATCATTAGAATGCTATTAATGCTGTCTCCAAATATTCTAGGAGTATTTTTTCCCTGTTCGATTAAAAGGTTCATTAATTAAGCTTTTTTCTTCCTATCTAGTGTTATGACAAGAGTAAAACAAGACAGCTCGTTATTTATTTCATCAAAAAAGCAGTCTAAGTTATTGCTTGATTTCATTGCCATAGTTATGAAGCCCAAACCCGCTCCACCTTTATTAGAAATAATGCCATTTGTAAGCACTTCCATGTAAAGATTTTTAACTTCTTCGCGCGTCATGTTATTAATTTCTGTGATTCGCGACTCAATGTTTTTATTGTGCTCAGTATAGATAAGGTTTCCCAATGCAATTTTATAGGTTTCAGTTGCTTGGTCAATTGCAAAAAATGATGTCTGATGTCCATCTTTTCCCTTTTCGCCATGAAGCCTAATGTTTTGTAGGCCTTCAACTAAAATGCTGAACATTCTTTTTACTGTTCCTTTTTTGTCACCAGAATCAAGCATGAACATTTCAACATCGTTGGAAATTGTATTAACTAAATCTTGGCTAAATTCACCAAAATGGCTATTGATAATTTTATCCGTATGTGAGTTGTTGTATTCCTTACATATCTTTTGATATCTAGAGCTACAGACCTCAATAATAGTATTTGTTGATGCTTTCATATTAACTTGTAAACATAATGCTAAAGGTTAATTGCAAAATTAATCTTTGGGACATGTTTTAAATACATAAAGTACATGACGAATATACTGTTTTTTTCTATAAAAAGCATTTGGTCGGGGTTTAATTTAGGATCAATAGAAAAATGTTTAAAAAACAAAATATTTTATTCAAATATGGATAACAACAATTCAAGCTCTTTCATTTTTTCTGTGGCTCCTAGTTTTTTATGACTATACTTTAAATTCGTGATTAATCGCTTAATAATTTCATGATTGGTGCATTGAGTAAAATATTGCGGTTTATGTGCTAATTTTATTTTATCGAGAAATTCATTGATATCTATTTTACTCAAGATATGGCCTGAACTAAAGGCATTAATATAGAACAACATAGAATTGCTTTTTTTGTTATGTTTTTCAAATTTATTTCCATCTGGGTAACCTAAGATAAAATGGTTAGGAAGGTTAATTCCTTTTAAAGGAATGTTGAGTCTATTCGCTATTTCAAGGTATATAATAGCTAAAATAAGTGCGTTACCTTTTTTGCAGTCTAGTGCGCTGGTTAAAAATGAATTCGAGGGTGAGTAATAGTCTTCTTTGTTTCCATAAAAACCGTGAACTTTATATATAATGTCGTTAAGGATAGTAATTTTTTCTAATCCTGTCATGTGTTCAGACAGTTCAATTTTAGCATCTTGAACAATTGTGTTTAAATGCTTTTCAACTTTTTTTCGGTTTAGTTCTGGATATTGAAATTTATTTACCAATAATACTCCATCCAAGAGGTTTACAGCACCTGTGACTTTCCAATTAATTAAGCTATTGTAAATGTCTTTAAATTGTATTTCATGGATAATGTTTTCAAGTTTGGTCAAATAGGTTTTTCCGAATGGATTTTTCTCCCAGGCTTTTTCAATATTTGGAATAACATCAACACCCAAGATAACAAGTTCATTTTTCACCTGCATAAAAATGTCTTCATCAGGATCTTCTATGAGGTTTAATAATGCTTTTATTTGATTGTTTGTAGTCATTATATTTTACAAACGTAATTTTTCCATGTCGGGTTACTCTAACTTAAGATTTAATTCCGGGAAATCGAATATTACGGTTATACAATAGTAAAGTTTACGCTGCTAATCTGTTTAGTACAACTTCGATTAGTTTATCGACAGTTAATTTATAATCTTTACTGTATTCTCCTTTAAACCTATTCGCAATAATGGCACAAACAGTGCACGCATTGTGTCCTAACATCCCCGATAGGGCATACAGTGCAGAGGTTTCCATTTCGAAATTAGTTATCTTCAAACCATTGTGATTGAATTCATTTAATTGCTCGTTTAGGTTTGGGATTTTTGCGGCTAACCTAAGGGATCTTCCT
>JAQWQH010000253.1 GCA_029244805.1 Flavobacteriales bacterium | reverse complement strand
AAAACATCCATCAATACCCTTCGAGTAAATAATTTCTATTTTAGAACACTGAATAATTATAGAACTGTTTGTTCCATCTTTTTCACTAAAACCTTTCTTTTTTAAAAATAGATAAGATTTTTGTCAATAAAAAACCAGAGGTAAACGGAGATTAGAAAACTAATAAACGCTAATACAACTGGATAGTATTTCTCTAAAAATTTCATAATGATTGATTGTTTTTGGTTATATTCTTTTTAATTTCTACTGAATCTTTACTACTTTCAACTCAAATCATACGCTATCAAGGTGCTGAAAGGGTTAGATTAATTATTTTGTTTATATATTTAGTCAAATTATTAAACAAATATAGGCAATGTGTTTAACAAAAACCAAATAATGTTAAACAAAAATTAAGGATAACTGCGAGATAAATTCATAAAAACATGATATACAATACGTTATGCACTATGACGGAACTGTTATTTATTGTACAAAGACTTGTCTACTTTTAAAAAAGAAAGATTTTAGTGGAAAAGATGGAACAAACTGTTCTATGATTATTCAGCATTCTAAAATAGAAATCGTTTAGTCGAAGGGTATTGATGGATGTTTTGGAATTACTTATCGAATCTGACTTAGTTTTTTAATCATTCCTTTAAAAATTATTCCATGGAAAGGATAAACGGCAAACCAATATAATCTACCCATCAAACCTAGAGGTCTAAAAGTTGCCGTTTGAAAAAGCTCTTCATTTACTATTTTAAATTCGAGCCAAGCTTCTCCTGGTAGTTTCATTTCAGCGAAAAGCAGCAACCTTCCTTCGTCCTTGTTTGCATAAAGTACGCGCCAAAAGTCTAATGAATCTCCAACAGAAATAGTTTTTTGATTTGTGCGCCCCCTTCTTAATCCGACTCCACCAAATAATTTGTCCAAAAAGCCACGAATCCTCCATAGCCAATTTCCATGGTACCATCCATTTTCACCTCCAATACTCCAGATTTTGTCAATGGATATTTTTCGGTCCTCAATAACTGATGAACGAGCATCTTTAAAGCATCCAAACTCCGGAACAGAGATGAATTCTGATATACTCATATTTATCTCACTGCTTGAATAAGAATCTTTCCAGCTAGAGGCAATGTCGTTATTTTCAATACTATCAAAAGCCTTAATTAAAGCTTCTTTGTATGATATAGGCTTAATTCCTAGTATAGTGTTAATTTCATGATCTCTACAAACAACCTCTACTTTCATACTCTCTACCAAAGATCTAGCCAATTTATAAGAGGTTGAGGTTACAAAGTAGAGCCAATAGGAGGATAATTTTGGAGTCATTAAAGGAACCGTCCAAATCTTCCTTTTTAATTTTCTAACCTCAGCAAAATCAAGCAGCATATCACGGTAAGACAGAACGTCAGCGCAACCGATGTCAAAATTTCTATTAAATGTCTCTTGATTAAGTATGCATTTCATTAAAAAAGTTTGTACATCAGATATGCCTATGGGTGAACATTTTGTTAAAAGCCACTTAGGAGTTATCATTACAGGCAGTTTTTCTACTAAATCACGCATGATTTCGAATGAAGCACTGCCAGAGCCAACAATTATACCCGCCCTAAGACAAGTTAGGTTGTATTTCCCTGTTTCAAGCTCTTCCTCTACAACCTTACGAGATAGTAGGTGCTTAGATAAAGAAGATTCATTTATAATTCCACTTAGGTATATTACTTGTTTAACATCTGTATTGCAAAGTCTATTGCGAAAATTGACAGCTGATTTTTGTTCCAATGATTTATAATTATCAGCTGTGGCCATCGAATGAACTAAATAATATGCAACATCTATATCATTTGGAATTTTTGAAAGAGAAGAAATGTTGAGTAAGTCAATTTCTATTACTGAAACTTTTTCTTTCAATAACTTCGGAGGATTAAATCTAGACTTATCTCTGACACAACAAACTACATGATAACCTTTGTTTACCAGCATAGGAAGAATGCGCTTACCTATATATCCTGTAGCTCCTGTTAAAAGTATTTTCATGTAGCCATTAGTCTTTAGACAATGTTAATTAATTATTGTTCTGAAATTTTAGAAAGACCTAACTTATAGGCATCTAGCGCTCTTTTCCTTGCGTGCACATGCTCTACAACAGGTGTTTTTGAAGATAATTCCCAGCCGGGGTTCCACTTGCTTGTGTATAATGCTTTTTTATCAAATTTAATCTGTTGAGCACTGGGATTGAAAATCCTAAAATAGGGAGCTGAATCACATCCTGTTCCAGCTGCCCATTGCCAATTTCCATTGTTAGCAGAAAGATCATAGTCCAGCAGTTTTGAAGCAAAATAAGCTTCTCCCCATCTCCAATCAATTAATAAATGCTTGCAAAGAAACCCTGCGGTAATCATTCTTACCCTATTATGCATTAGCCCCGTTTCATTTAATTCGCGCATTCCTGCATCTACGATTGGATAGCCTGTTTTACCTTCACACCAAGCTTTAAATTCCTTTTGGTTATTTCTCCATTCAATTTGATTGTATTTTGCCTTGAAATTAGAGGAGACCACGCGCGGAAAATTATAGAGGATTTGCATGAAGAATTCGCGCCAGATAAGTTCACTTAGAAAAACAGATTCCAAGTTCAACCCCTTAAGAATGCTTCTTATACTAACTGTGCCAAAGCGGAGGTGTGTGCTTAACTGACTAGTACCTTTAATTGATGGAAAATCTCGGAGATCCTTATATTTCTCAACAACACTCAAGTCGAAAGGAGGTATTTTAATTGAAGAGGGCTTAAACCCAATAGATTCTAAGGAAGGAAAAGAGATACTACGCTTATAAAAGTGGTGAATATTAATTTCTAAATTGGAAGTAAGGCTGGAGGGATTAAACTTTTGAAGCCATTTATTTTTATAAGGCGTAAATACGGTATAGGGAGAGTTATCACCCTTGGTTATCTCTAGTTCTTCAAAGATAACTTGATCTTTAAAAGTATGTAAAGAAATATCTTTCGCATGAAGCATTTTTTTGATAGAGTTATCTCTAGTTAAGGCATAAGGCTCGTAATCTTTATTAAAATATACATCTGTTACATCGTATTTCTCAATTAAATGCTTAAAAACACTCTCGACCCTACCTTTAAAACAATTGACTCCCGATCCATTACTGCTTAGCTTATTGTCAATAGACTGCAAAGTGCTATAAATAAACGAAACTCTTGGGTCACATTCTTCAAGTTCTTCAAGAATATTGGTGTCAAATATGAATATTGGCAGCACTTTTTCATGCGCTAAAAGTGCGGCGTTCAAAGCGGTGTTGTCTTCAAGACGAAGATCTCTTCTAAACCAAAATATCGAAACAGTATCTTTCATAACTTAATTAAATATAATAGCATTCTATAGTTTACGGAATTAACAATTGTTGTGCGGGAAATAAAAAAAGAACTGCTCTTCTGAAGAATCTGCAAAGACTGGTCTTCCTTCTATTAATGTATCTAATGGATAATGTTTTCGTGTATAACTTTGAGAAACAGAATCAGTTTTCCAATTTATTTCATCTGTTGCCGATGTTGAGGGCCAATCCTTATTAAGCGCGGTTATTTCAAGGTATGGCCTTAAATAAGCTTCCTCCGTTTTGTTTTCAATTTCGACCGTGTCAACTGATAATTTCGGCTCCTCGGTTATATGTGTTTTATTTGTTTTCTGCTCGTTTGGCTCAGCACACGAATAAAGGGTTAAAGCAATAATTATCAGAGATAGTATTTTCCTCATATTGTTATTCATAAGTTATTCCTTTTTTCCTGGATGAAAATTCTCCAGAACTTCCACATTAGTAATTATTGTACTTGGCTTACAATCATAGGGTGGTGTTTGGAGATAGAATCTATCGTAATCTGTTTCGTAATGACCAAATTTTTCTTCTTTAGCGTAGCAGCTGTCTAATGAAATGCGCAAGTACTTGTTTTTGTATTGATCAAGGGCGATGCGTGAACTTAAGTCTTCAAAACCTATCAGCTCCCATAGCTCAACATCTAAAAGCCTAGTGCCGTCCATCGAATAGTATTCATCAGAATCAAAACGCACCATAGCCGACACATCAAAGTATTCTACATCGAAGTCCTCAAATTTAAAAACAATGACTTTTTTTAACTTTGACACAGGTGTTTCATTAAACGTATTTACTAGAATACTATTTTCGTTTTTCAGATAAGCTAAGTCCTCTGGGCTCTCGCCTAATCCTAAATAGGAGTCAAAATCATACAACGGATTAATAATTTTTGCAACACCTTTTTTTAATCCTTGTACAAAAGGGATTATTTTTAACCTTATCTCATCGTTTTGCTCGCCTTCATTCAAAAACCAAAAATCCTTTCCGTATTCTATTTTGTATGCAGTTCCCGTAAATAAGTTCTTGTTCTTATCCATCATAAAGCAAAAACCGTGATCACTATCCGTTATTAAACTGTCCCAACTGATGTAGTCTGCTTTAATAAATCTGGCCAAGCCAAGCTGTGTGTCACTATTTATGACTTCAAGGCTGTCAAGGTTTATGTTTATCTGTTCTTTTACTGCCGCAGAGTCTATTGAGGATTCTGGTATGCTGTAACTTTCAGCTCCCGCTTGATAAATTGCGGATTTATCATTAAAAAGATATAGAGTTACCCGCTTATTAGACGGCACGCCAATAACGTTATTTATATAATCATTTTTATATTTTAATTCCCTCTTTTTGATAAACCCTTCTCCCCTGGGCATGAAAGTTCCCCAAGAACCCGACATCTTGGAATCTTTAAAGCTAGTAATTTTTATTATAGTATGATTGTCGACAACAACTACAGAATGAGAAGATTTCCTCGCTTTTTCGAGCGCATTTGCAACGTTAATTGTATCAAGTAAAATTATCTCACTAGCCATTACTTCTGATAATTCACGAAAATTTACAATCGGATTTTGACTGCTGTCTCTTAAGATAAAATTTACGTCTTCTAAAAATAAATCGACCGTATTGGTTTCTCCTATTGACACAATGGGCATATTATTCTTTGATGAGTCAGAGTCAGAATCACAAGCCAGAAAGCCCAAACATACGACAAGAATAAAGAATGCATTTTTCATAATTTAATTATATGTTACGATATATAGATTCAAAGATGAAGCAATACACAGCCAGATAAAATAGGGAAGAATTAACAAGCTATTCCATCGCATGAGTTTTCGATTGTTGAATAAAAAATAAGCTACAATGATGGTTAGAAAAAGAATAGAGAGTAATGCTATTGAGGGATTTTGAAAATAAAAGAATAATGGGTTCCATGCAACATTAAAAACAAGTTGGACAACATAAAGAGTGATGATTTTGTTGCGTTTGGGATTTGCTTTGTAAAGAATTGCCATATAAAATGAATAGCAGATCATTATAGTACTCCAAGCAACGCCAAAAGCCCAGCCGGGAGGAGTCCAGGGCGCTTTATCAAGGTTGTAATACCAGTCAGAAGCTACGCCGTCACCGGTGAAAAAGCCTCCAATCGCAAGAGCAGTAAAGTTAAGCAATAAAAAAAATAATACCTTTACAGTCAATTTCATACGAGTTTATTTGAAGCAATTATTTCGTTTAATTTTTCTGTTCTATAATTGAAAATTCGTTGTAAGTTTTGTTTTACAAAAAATCGATAAGCAAGGGGAGCAATTAATGAAAAAGGGATTTTAAAATGTACGATATCTGTCACTAGAACTCCACCTTCAACCTCCTCAAAAGCATGGCGATGGTGCCACATTTTGTAAGGTCCAAAACGTTGTTCATCCACAAAATAATTTTCATGAATCAAGCCTGTGATCTCTGTAACCCAGTTCATCTTGAAAACTTTGTTTAGTCGTATCGTGTAAGTGATTATTTGACCGAGATACACCTTTCCTTCATCTGGACTAGTCATTCTAAAGTCGAGTTCTTCTGGCGTTATTTTTTGTAAATTTTGAGGAGCCGAAAAAAATCGCCAAGCAATTTCTTTGGATATCGGAAGAAACTGTTGGTTGTGTAATCTATATATATTGGAGTGTTTTGAGATTTCCATGTCGTTTTAATTGATTTCAATTTTGTCAATAAGAAGCTTAAATGATTCATTTTTTTTGTTAGCAATCAGAAAGGAGATTTCTTCGATAGAGGACTCGTTAAAATTTTCTTTATTTAATTTATTACCTCTAAAACTCGGGTATAAATCCTTTAAATTGATGTG
>JAQWQH010000190.1 GCA_029244805.1 Flavobacteriales bacterium | reverse complement strand
CCGTAGCAGTAGTTCTTGGATCAAAATGAACATCTCTTTCGGACAAAGTACCCGATGCAATTCCATCAAAGAGCTCTAATAAATCAGACTTTAATCGGGGCATTACAACTTCTGTCTCTGGATCTCCCAATCGGCAATTGTATTCAATCACATAAGGATCTCCTTTTACGTTAATAATCCCAAAGAAAATAAAGCCAGAATAATCAATACCTTCTGCTCTTAAACCTTTTATCGTAGGAATAATAACCTGATTATCCACTTTGTCAATGAATTCTCTATTTGCGAACGGAACAGGTGAAACAGCCCCCATTCCTCCGGTGTTTAATCCGGTATCTCCTTCTCCTATTCGCTTGTAATCTTTGGCCGCAGGCAAAATTTTATAAGATTTTCCATCTGTAATAACAAAAACGCTTACTTCTATTCCATCAAGAAATTTTTCAATAACCACTTTAGAACTTGCTTCGCCAAATTTCGCATCTTTTACCATGCTCTTTAATTCCTTTTTGGCAAGTGCTAAGTCATCTAATATCAGCACTCCTTTCCCACCTGCTAAGCCATCTGCTTTCAACACATATGGTGCAACCATTTTATCAAGATGAGCAAATCCAGCATCTAAATTTTCCGGGGTTACAGTAAAATATTTCGCCGTTGGAATATTGAATTTCTTCATGAATTTCTTAGAAAAATCTTTACTCCCTTCCAATTGAGCACCTTCCTTTTTTGGTCCAATTATCGAAATTCCAGCTAAATCCTCTCTTGCTTCAAAATAATCGTGAATTCCAGCAACTAATGGAGCTTCGGGACCAACCACAATAATTTTTACATTTTTCTCTAATGCAAAACTTGCCATTTTCTTAAAATCTAAAGGTGAAATATCTACATTGATTCCAACTTCACTTGTTCCAGCATTACCCGGAGCGATATAAAGATCTTCCATTTGTGAACTTTGCGCCAATTTCCATGCAATTGCATGTTCTCTGCCTCCTGAACCGATAATAAGTACATTCATTTCCTTTGCTTTTTGACAAAGAAACAAAGTTCCTTGCCTTGTTTAACAGATTGTTATTAACAAGCATGAAACTCTTTTAACAGAAGATACTAAAAGCCAACTTTAAGCTACGATTATAATTCGTTATATTTGAACTAAGGATAAAACTATGAAGAGTCATATTGTCTTTCTCCATTTATTTTAGCTGCAAACACTATGTTTATAAATAGAAAAATTAGGCCTGAATGAAAGCTGCTAAGGTTAGTGAAATAAAAAAAGATTTAAAAAGAAAGACACAACCAGAGTTATTGGATTTGTGTTTACATCTTGCCAAATTTAAAAAAGAGAACAAGGAGTTACTTACGTATTTATTGTACGAGGCAGATGACGAAGCATCTTTTATTCAAAGCATTAAAGAAGAGGTAGACCAGCAGTTTATGGAAATAAATACAAGTAGCTATTACTTTATCAAAAAGAGTATGCGAAAGATCTTACGAAATATTAAAAAACATATTCGGTATTCTAAAAATAAAGAAACAGAGGTTGAGCTACTTATTTACTATTGTAGTAAATTAAATTCATTTAGCCCTTCAATAACAAGAAGCACCGCCCTGATTAATCTATATCAGCGGCAACTCGTTTCCATCCGAAAAACGGTATCTTCCTTACATGAAGATTTGCAATATGATTTTGGATTGCAACTAGAGGAATTAAATTAGCTTGAATAACTTCTCAAAATAACCAGGAATGAAAGCAATAAAAACAGAAGCACAGGTATTGGCAGAAATGCTGGATAGCACAAGAGAATTTACAAAGTGGTATTTATCTATGCTAAAAGAAGTAGACGTATACAAAGAATTTGAAGTTGATGGAAAAAAATTTAACCCTGTGATATGGGAAATAGGCCACCTAGCCAATTCTGAGAATTTTTTAGGCACCTATTTAACAGGTGGAAAAAGCTTAAAATTTAGTTGGGCCCCCTTATTTGGAATTGGCGTAACGCCCCCTGCAAAAGAAGAATACCCAAACTACAAAGATATTTGGAATACATTTAAGGAAGTACATGAAAATACGATGCGCCATATTGCAGCTTTAACCGATGAGCAACTTGATGCTCCATCCAAAATGGAGTTTGCAATGATTACCGATGTTCGGGGAGCGATTTAACACTGCATTCGTCACGAAGGAACACATATAGGACATTTGGGTTGGTTAGCAAAAATGCACGGAGTGAAAACAGTGTAGTTTAGCCCCCTAATTGTACTGAATAAAATCAGTTAGCCATTTTTAAACACTTATATCCGATTATTAGTCGTTTGTTACCGACTAGTCTCAATTATTGCACTTTCATTTGCTGAAAAAAGCACATGGAAGAAGTAATTATCACAAAATCTTATCATGAAGAGCAACACCTTTTTTGCATTCATTTTAATAGCAATAAGCAATTTGATGCAGTATGCGAAAGCATGGAATCAATATGGAATGGAAGCAACTCATGTTGGACCTTAAGTAATAATAGGGAAAACTTGAAATTAATTTATGCTTCTTTTAGAGGATTAGCTTACGTAAATGCAAGAGCCGTATTTAATAATCCCCAAAAAATATTAAAAAAACCCTCATTAAAGGAAGAATCATATCCAATACCCCCAGAGTATAAGGCAATGCTTATACGCAGGAGATATAGTAAAAACACCTATGTTACATATACTTCTATGTTTCAGGATTTTTTAAACTTTTTAAAAGGACAAGCATTGGACACAGTTTCTGATCAAGACATTAGAGAATATCAAGATTATTTAGTAACCAAAAGAAAGGTGGCTATATCAACTCAGAACCAGGCAATAAACGCAATTAAATTTTACTTTGAAAAGGTAAAAGGTGGTGAGCGAAAAACCTACTATATAGAGCGACCAAGGAAAGAGTATAAGCTTCCTAAGACTTTGAGCAAGGAAGAGGTTTTGGCAATGATAGAAAGCTGCACATTCATTAAGCATCGATTAATAATTGAGTTATTGTATTCAGCTGGTTTACGCAGAAGCGAACTGTTAAATTTAAAAATTACCGATGTTGACTTAGACCAAAACCTAATCTATATTAGAAATGGAAAAGGGAAAAAAGACCGCATAACCCTTTTAGCTGAAAATATAAAACCTGATTTAATAAAGTACCTACAAGATGAAGTGCCAAGTTATTGGATAATTGAAAGCCCAAGTAGAACTCAATACTCGGGAACCAGTGTCGGGAACATTGTTAAGACTGCTGCAAAAAATGCACAAATCATGAAAACAGTTACTCCGCACATGCTGAGACATTCTTTCGCTACTCATTTGCTAGAGCAAGGGGTAGATATCCGATATATTCAAGAGCTTTTAGGCCATACATCCACAGAAACAACCATGATTTACACGCACGTTTCTAAATCTGATTTTGCCAAAATAAAAAGTCCATTTGACAACATTAAAAAACGTAAACTTTAATGATAGTGATGTTTTTGAAGATTTTTAATTAGATTGCACCATAGTAGGATAAAACACATATGTGTTTTAGCACTACGTTGTAAGCAATTGAAGAATCCAAATGAGTGAATTAGAAAAAATCCTAAATATCGAAAATGACTCCAACCTTAAGCACTTTAAAAAAGGTGAATTCATTCAACAACCGAATCAATTAAAGGCTAATGCAATCTATGTTAA
>JAQWQH010000201.1 GCA_029244805.1 Flavobacteriales bacterium | reverse complement strand
TCACAATTAAGTGAGCGTTACTTTTTTTTATAAAGAAAACACAATACAAATAACCTTATTACCCCATGATAAAAGTATATACACCAGAACAAGCAGATCCTGAACACCATAGATTGACGCCTAATGAACTTCGTAAATTTGAAAATTTATCGGAAGAAATTATTTTCGACTTATCCAACGAAGAGTTCGAAAGCATGATGAAACAAGTTGATTCCAGCGCGTGTCTAGAACCATTATTTTTCTCTATTTCAACTGCGGAGCTAGAACCGTCTTCAATAGGATATTACTAAAAGAAAAGTAACTATGCGGACCAACATTTAATAGTCATTAAACTTCTTCTTCGAAATCAGCTAAACTATCAATAAAATACTCCCATGAAAATTTCTCCTTGTCCAGTTCCACGTTCTTTTCAAATTCAGCTTTTTTGTTTTCAGTGTAAAAACGAACAATCGCATCCGCAATGGCAGCTTCGTTTAATTCTGTAACATACCCCACTTTCTCGTGTGCTACAATCTCAGGTAAACCACCCACATTCGTTACTATCATTGGTTTATTAAAATTATAAGCTACTTGCGTAATGCCACTCTGAGTGGCTGTCTTATAAGGCTGAACAACGCAATCTGCAGCCGCGAAATAATACCTTACCTGATCTTGGGGAATATAGTAATCATGCAATATAACAGAATCTTTTGCAGCTTCTAAAAGTTCCGAGTACTTTTCCTTTTTGTCGTAAAATTCTCCAGCTATGATAAGCTTTATCCCAAATTCTTTAATGCGCGAATCTTGCAAAGATTTCAAAGCTAAATCCAATCCTTTGTAACCTCGAATCAACCCAAAAAATAAGATGTATTTTGAATTTACCTCTAAATTCAATTTATCAATGCCCATACTCCTACTAACTGGTTCTCCAAAAATATTATATACAGGATGTGGCAACATTATTTTATTTTGATTATCCGTAAATTGAGAAATATCTTCCAATACAGATTTAGAAAGCGTAATAAATCCATCACACCTTTTAAGAAAATATTTAGTAAGCCATCTATCTCCCAACCTGCTCTCATGAGGCACTACATTATCCGTGATCGCCAAAACCTTAACTCCTTTCTTACGTAACTTTCCGGCTATTGTACCAAGTGAAAGCCCCATAAAAGGTAACCAAAAACGAATGATAACGTAATCAGGTTTTAAACGAGCAACAAACTTTGCTGTTTTTATCCAATTTAATGGATTGACAGAATTTATTCTCGTAAAAATCTTCAAATCTTCTGGACCTTTACCTTCTGCAAACTGGGTTTTACCAGGAAAAAGAAATTTAGGATATTGATATGAAAATGACACCAACTCTGTCTCATAGCCCTTCTGGCTCATTTCTCTCGACAAAGCTTCATTAAAATTTGCTATTCCACCTCTTAGAGGAAAAGCAGGACCAACAATAACAACTTTTTTTCGGTTAGTCATCCAAGTTAGCTGTTTTCGCTTTGATTAAGTAGATGTTTCGATTAGGAGAATTCCGAGCAAGCATTTCTCCTAAGAAACCAGCTAAAAACATTTGAACGCCAAGGATCATACATGTCAATGCGATGTAAAAACTTGGTCTCGATGCAATTAAAGTTCCTGTTTTATCTATAAATAACTTGTCAATTCCAATCCACAATGCAAAACCAAATCCAATGGCAAACATTAAGGATCCTATTGTGCCAAAAAAGTGCATAGGTCTCTTTCCAAATCGCCCAATAAATGTTATGCTAAACAAATCCAAAAACCCAAAAATAAATCTTTCTAAACCAAATTTGGTTTGACCATATTTTCTTTCTTGATGTTGAACAACTTTTTCACCAATCTTATTAAATCCAGCCCATTTTGCAATAACAGGAATGTATCGATGCATTTCTCCGTAAACGTCTATGGACTTTACCACTTCGTTCTGATAAGCTTTTAAACCACACTTCATGTCATGTAGCTTTATTCCACTTACTCTTCGCGTTGTAGCATTATATAATTTAGTAGGAATAGTCTTGGTTATCGGATCATATCGTTTCTTTTTCCAACCAGACACAATATCAAAACCCTCTTCCTTAACCATTTGAAACAATTCAGGAATCTCATCTGGACTATCTTGCAAATCTGCATCCATCGTAATTACAACTTCCCCTTTTACAGCTTCAAAGGCAACATTCAACGCAGCTGATTTACCATAATTTCGACGAAAAGAAATCCCTTTGATCTTGTTATTCGAAATCATTAACTCTTGAACCTTATTCCACGATTGATCAGTACTACCATCATCAACCATAATAATCTCATAATTAAAATTATTCTCATTACAGACCTTACTTATCCAATCAGTTAATTCTCCAATAGATTCTTCTTCATTAAACAAAGGGACAACAATTGATATTTGAATATTTTGGTTTTCTATTTCCATATAATTCTAACAAATATACTATTTTGAAAGTAGCGTGCTAATGGTTAGCCCGAATCTTTCAATGCTAAAATAAAAGGTTCTAGACGCAACTTATTAAGGCAATAAAGAAAAAAGGGATAACTGAATCAAATTTTCAGTTATCCCTTGCTGCGGACAGTGAGGGATTCGAACCCCCGGTACCTTGCGGTACGCTGGTTTTCAAGACCAGTGCATTCGACCACTCTGCCAACTATCCGAATGGCTGCAAAAATAGAACGGTTTTTTGTATTTGCAAGTCTTTTCATAAAAAATATTATATCTTTATTCATTTGCTCCTGTAATAGCAATAATGGCATGGCAAAGTGCAATAGCAGGCTTTAAGGCTTATCTTAAATTAGAACGTTCACTTTCAGACAATTCTATTTCTAATTACTTGCGCGATGTTAGTAAATTAGAGAACTATTTTCGTCAAATTATAAAAGTAGAAAAACCCATTAGCTCAGTGTCAATTGATGATTTACAGAGCTTTATTAAATGGATAAATGAAATTGGTTTATCTGCAAGAAGCCAAGCCCGAATAATCTCAGGAATCAAGTCTTTCTTTAAATACTTGATTTTAGAAGATATGATAATAGTAGACCCTTCTGAACTGCTTGAATCGCCGAGACTCGGAAGAAAACTACCGGACACCCTTTCTATTGATGAAGTTGATTCTCTAATAAACGCTATTGACAGAAGCAATCCACAAGGAGAAAGGAATCTAGCAATACTTGAAACACTTTATGGTTGCGGACTGCGCGTAACAGAACTTACCACAATGCAACTGTCCGAAATATTTTGGGAAGAGGGTTTTGCGCGAATTATTGGTAAAGGAGACAAGCAAAGACTTGTTCCTATAGGGGGTAAAGCCTTGAAACAATTAAACATATACATTAACGAAGTGCGCGTTCATCAAACAATACAAAAAGGGTTTGAAGATTTTGTTTTTTTGAACAGAAGAGGAAAAGCATTGACCAGAGTTATGATATTCACCATAATAAAACAACTAGCAGAAAAGATTGGATTGGAGAAGAGTATATCTCCTCACACCTTTAGACATTCATTTGCGACACATTTAGTAGAAGGTGGAGCTGATTTAAGAGCCGTTCAAGAAATGCTAGGGCACGAATCCATTACAACCACCGAAATTTACACACACTTGGATAGAAGTTTCTTAAAACAAGTTATAATGGATCACCATCCTTGGAGTAAAAAGTAACTCTGCGGCGACCATTTTTCAAATCCCAAATAATTGCAAATAGCAGAATAATATACTCCGCACCTATTAACCAATAATTTTCTTCTACTACACCTATATCTTTATAAGCGTAATAACTTAGTACAACAACAAAGCTCCAAATCAAAGGAAATTTTAAATTTGTTAAAATAGAGAAAGTTAATAGATATATGATATACCAAGGATGCACAATTGATGCTAAAGCATAGAAGATAAGTAACATCCAAACAAAATTGGTAAATAAACTGTTGAGCTCTTTTCTGTCTCTACTTTTGATAAGAATGATAATTGAAGAAATCAGAACTATCCCCTGTCCAATTGTACCAATTTTTTCTATTTGGTTGTAACCATAAATTTGAAAACCAATTTCTCTAAATAAATAATAAATACTTCCGTTAAATTCGAATGAATGGAAATACAAACGAATACTAGAACCCATTGTTTCAAAAAGGTTAACCCCTGAAAATGGAAGAAATAATAGGATTGTAAAAACAGCAATAACAGAATAGAAAACAACTAAACGTTTCCACTGAATCCTAAAGATAAAAAACGGCAATAGCATCAGCGGAACCAACTTTGTGCCAATTGCCAAGGCATATAATAACCCCGCCTGAATATGCCTTTTTTGAATGATAAACCATATAGAAGATAACGCAAAAAATAAGGTAACCCCTTCAAAATGCAAGTTTCCAGTTAACTCAGTAATAACTAATGGATTTAAAGCATATAAAACTATTAATTCCTTTTTTTTATTTAGCCATTTGAGAAGTTTTGAAAGGAGGAGAATAACACCTATATCAAAACCAATAAGCAATAATCGCAGCAAGACTATGAACTGATAGGAATTATTTCTAGAAGCATATTCTACCATTCCAAAAAACACTTGATTTACGGGCGGGTAAACCGAGTAATATTTTTTAGAATTCATTTTGTTGTAAATACGATCCTTTGCGGCAACCGCTTCCTTAGGGCTCTCAAACTCCTGATCTACCGGTTTAAACTCGTAAGGGTTATTTCCATTTGAAATCAGCTGCCCATCCCATATAAAACGAAAGTAATCGTCACTTAAATTTGGCGTTGAAAAAAGTAAAACAAGCCTAAACACAAGTCCAATAAGGAGTACTTGCTTAAACGTCATTTTTGGCCTAGCAACTGATTTCCAAAAGGGAAATACATAAAGGAATAATCCTGTTAAAATTGCATAAACTATGAACAAGGAGAATGAATTGCTCCTGTTTATACAATACCCAAAAAAGAAAAGAGAGGTTGTTCCGACTAAAGCAACTATAGCTGTTTGTTTATTTAGCAGCTGCCGCATGTTTTAAAGTATAAAAACCTGTGTAACTAAATCCGATTGCTATCATAACAAGAAAACCGAGCATATAGTAGTTCTCAAGTTCTAGTGCTACATATATTCCATATCCAGCATAAAGAACAAGAAGGAATTCCAATATTGCCACAGGGCTGAATGAGGAAATCAGATACTTATTTGATTTCAAGGAATCAGATTTGGTGTTAACATTAAATTTAGGTGTTCTAACAAAAGGTGATTTCTTGCCCAAATAACCTTCTATCACTCCAATTGCATTATATAAGGCTATCCCCATAGTTAAAGCAAGAAAAACAGGAAAGAAGAGCATAAACTTGAATAAAGCAACGAAAAAATTATCCTCTTGAGACTTGTTGGATACAAAGTAAATTACCCCAAGTATTATTGTACTGATAAAGAAAAATGACAGAGAATTCCGGAAAACATTATCAAACTGAGGAAATTGATTAATTACCAACATAGCTGGAATACTTAAAAGCACTAGAGAAATAACGCAAATGAACAAAAAGCTATTTAAAAGATGAAAAGTAGCATTGATTTTTGTTTTCATACCAATACCTCGGTTAATCAAAACTTTACCTAAGTTCTTTCTTGTGCATTCAGCAGCTCCTTTACTCCAACGAAACTGCTGACTTTTAAGAGCAGGCATTGTAACCGGTAATTCCGCTGGAGATTCAACATCTTCCAGATACTTAAACTGCCATCCTTTTAATTGAGCTCGATAACTTAAATCTAAATCTTCGGTCAATGTATCTGATTGCCAACCACCAGCATCTACAATTGTCTTTTTTCTCCAAACCCCAGCAGTACCATTAAAATTTATAAAGTGACCACCAGAGTTTCTTCCTCTTTGCTCAATTTTGAAATGTGCATCTAAAGCAAATGCTTGTAGCTTAGTTAAAATTGAATAGTCTTTATTCAAATGCCCCCAACGTGTCTGAACAACGCCAATTCTATCATCTTCAAAATAAGGAATCGTTCTATTTAAAAACTCTGGCTCTGGAACAAAGTCAGCATCAAAAATAGCTATATATTCTCCTTTTAGCAAGTCCATGCCATAAGCCAAAGCACCAGCTTTAAAGCCTTCTCTGTTGGGTCTAACCAATTGTATAATATCAATTCCTTTCTCCCTTAGTTCCTTTACTTTATGAGCTATAATTTCTACTGTTTCATCATTGGAATCATCCAGAACTTGAATTTCCAACTTTTCTATTGGCCATTTAAAGTTAGCAACTGCATCGATTAAGCGTTCAACTACATAAAACTCATTGTAAACGGGAAGTTGTATTGTTACTGTAGGTTTATCTTCATCATTATTAAAAGACTTTTCTTCAACCCTTCTATTTTTGGACCTGTCTCTTAAATAGAGAATTGATAGATTGAGTTCTGAAATTGCATACAGCAAAATAAAAGTCAAAAAGAAAATATATAGGCCTATAATGACGAATTCCATGTTATTTCTTTAAAACATATTTAAATATTGTAAATATGATTTTATAGGCTGCTAAAATAGTTCCTTTTATTGTTCCTGTTACTTTGGACACCCCTATTCTTTCTCTATAATTAACCGGAACCTCGCAGAATTCATATTTCCTTTTTGCTGCTTTTACTTGCATCTCAACAGTCCAACCATATGTTGTGTCTTGCATATTCAATTCTAACAACTTTTCAAACTTCAAAGCCCTAAAAGGTCCTAAGTCGGTATATTTAGCACCATAAAATAACCGAATAAGCCAGGTAGCTAACCAATTGCCAAATAGTTGCTGAGGCATCATTGATTTCTTCTCTCTTGTTCCCAGTGCTCTTGATCCAATCACCATATCCATGTTTCTTTCGATGATTGGCTGAACCACGAAAGGCAATTCTTCTGGATGATCAGAATAGTCCGCATCCATAAAAACAATAATATCTGGTTGGTCTGTTTTACTCTTTAAGTAATCAATTCCTTTTAGGCAAGCATATCCGTATCCTTGGCGAGATTCGTCCAAAACAGTTGCGCCATTTCCCGAAGCTCTTTTTACAGTATCATCAGTAGAGTTATTGCTAACCACTACGACTTCTCGCACCCAATCCATGGGAATATCTTTTAAAACGTAGACGATTGATTCTTGTTCATTAAAAGCCGGAATTACTACGTCAATAGCTGGTTTTTGCATCATTAATAAAAGACCGTAATTGTTATTTATTTAAAAACTCTTTTAACCCTTTATTACTAAAAATTACTTACCTTAATAAATTAGGTCTATTTATATTTCTTAGATTTTAAATCCCAATTATACGGGATATACTGAATTGCAGGAGTAATACTATCGACAATAATTTGATTTGATTTCATTATTTCAAGAATTCCTTCTTCACCATTGAAGTCTTCCTGAAACCAATCAAAAAGCTCACTAACAGACAAGACATTGTTAACCGAATCATATGAAGATGTAGACACACAAAATATTTTTTCTGCGTCGGCTAAATCCTGGTCTAAAGATTCTGGTTTGTAGTAGGCAATTGCTGGACAAGAAGAACCACCGCAATTCATAGTAAAATGAATTCTATTATCAAGTTTACCCAATTTAAAATTCTGTACGATAGAATTAGAAGATTGTTTCCCTCTAAGAATGCCATGCTCAACTTCATTTAAGCTTATAGGTATACCTGATATTATAAGGTCAGGCGTATCAAAAAACGCATCCATATTTCCAAAGGAATTAGCATCAACCAATAATTTATACTGCACCAATGAATTATAAATATTAATCCAAAAGGACAGTTTATCATCATGGTTAACCAAATCGTTATTTAATTTTTTAAGATCTAATTTCGACAAGGTGTCTATATAAGCCTCTACCGGTTCTTCATATCGAATAGCCAAGTAAAAATCTTGTGAAAAAAACATAATATTACTAGGATAAACCAGTTCAGAAGAATCTAGCGTAACTTCTAATGAACTGACATCTTCGTCTGCGACATCAACATCACAAGAAATATGCACAGTAAAAACAGATATAAACAGAGAAAAACAAAGGATATATTTCATATGCTAAAAATGAAGCACTAAGATAACAGAATATATAAGAAGAAAAATATTAAAATGGATTTGGGACCAATATTTCCAGTTCTGCCTTAATTAATACGGATGTAACAGGATTTATATCCTTAGGCATTTTTCAAGAGAAATACTTCCATAGCACCAAGAATTTAACCAGTCCGCTAGATAGAAAAGAGGCGATAGAATAATTATTACTTTAGTTTGACCACAAATGCATCATATAAAAGAGCATCAGCAGATATCATCTTCATCTTAGCTGAGTTTGCCGCCTCTTTAGAATCGTAAGTACCGATTGACACCTTGGTTAGATTACCCACATTTCTTTTAATCAAATCACCTGTTTTTAGCTTATGTTTAATACAAAACTCCATAACTCTTATGTCACTGTAATCTGAAAGAGATAATAACTGAATTGAATAATTACCACTATCCGAAATGCGCTCTATTTTTTCCGTAACTTCTTTACTTACTTTGTTTTCCGCAATCAATTTTGATTCTTTATCCTCTGCAACCACCAAAGCATAGGAAGTTTTATTACTTAAATCCTTAATCACAAAGGAATTATCTTCAGGTGTAACCCCTTGATAAAGAGGGTATTCTGCAGAGCCTATTGAAATAACCAAGTTTTCAATATCTGGCTTCATTTTACTTTCACCAACAGCATAAACAAACTTCACCCCAATGGAAATATCTTCCTGAGCAGAAGGCTGTATGTAAAAAACCGTTGTTACCCCTTCATCTCCAACAGAAAACGAGTAAAAGGAAACCCCATCACTTTCTTTTTTAGAAACATTAACTCCGGAAGAGGGAGTGATTACATTTACTCCTGCTGGAATTTTAAAAGAAACTTTTGCAAATTCAGCCTCAGAAGCGCCTAAGAAAACAGATGTAACTCTATATTCATTCTTTTCTGAATTTTTTTCAACCGTGTGGTTTACAACAACATTGGCAGCAAAAAGGCCATTAAGAATAAAGAGGGATAAAAAATTGGTGAAAAATACTATTTTCATAGGGTAATTCTATTTTAGTTCTATTTGGAGCGAATCAATCAATTCGAATATATTGTAAACACTAATTTAAGTAATCTTAAAAAAATAAAATCCCGTTCCCAACATTTGCCGAGAACAGGTCTTTATTAGAGAATTATTATTACGCTAATCTTTTAAAAGATCGCCTATTTCAGAATCCAATTTTCCATTACCGTCCAATTTCGCTTGCCAGGAGTAATGTTCATTATTTTCAATTGCCACTTTATCTGGTTGAACCGTTCCAAACAAAGCTAAACGCTTCCCATCTTCATCCAATTTAACATAAGCACAATGACGGTGATAATGCTCTTCTTTTTCTTCTAAAGCATAGTCCCATTGAACTTCTCCCCTTGCATTTACCTTCACAACCCTTTCTCTAGTGTCGGTGGCGTCTAACTTATTATGCGCTTCCATAAAAATGTAAAAGTACCCTGTTCTGTCTTCAATTACACTTTGCGCTTCTGTGTTGTCATTCTTTGACCCAAAAAAGTGAGACCAAATAACCTCTTTGTTTTCGTTTAAAAAAACCACTTTAGCTCCTTTAGATTTCCCTTCAAAACTTTCCCCCACAAGCATCAAACCGGCATCTCTAGTAATTACAACAGGTGCTGCAAAACCATCTTTTCCGATGTAGCTTGATACATCTGGGTTTAATGTAACTCCGTTACTTTTAGCCCAATTCTGACCATCTTCTAATGAAATTTGAGCAAAATAATCTAAACTAAAAAACACAATTAAAACTAGAAATATCTTTTTCATAAATACGATTTTAAATTTTATTCTGATTAATGTAGACCCTTTTACTTAAATTCTTCAAAAAGGTTCTAAACTGATAGAAGAAATTCTTAGTTTTAAAAAAAAACACGACCCTTTTACCAAGCAAAAAGGCCCTCCATCACTTGTTTACCCCATGGTTTATCTCCAAACTTTTCTGCCATGTCTTTTCGGAGCTCTTCTTCCGTTTTTATTTTTTTTGCAGGAAATTCAGGGATATAATCATGAATGTTATCAACTCCTACTTCAACAGTCTTAGCAAAATAAACCACTCCTCCATCTTCAGTTGCCAAACCTAATATAGTTCCAGGCAAACCCCAGAAACTTTCCGGACCTACACTAGGTACAATTGCTTCCGTGTACCAAGCATGTATTCGCGTTGTATCATCCTTTTCCCAAATCATTCTTCGACAATCATATCCAGCAATTTTACGCATGCTTGACGTTACTTTCCATTCTCTTTTTTTCAAACTATCAGATACAAAAACATTATCACCCCAAACAGGCAATATTGACATTCTTTGGTTTTCCTTTAGGTTTTGATAAACTGTATTCTTCATCGTAGCCCAATCCATTTGTTCTACCAAATCGGTTTCTTGCGGTTTAAAAATTGACATCGTATCATTAAAGTACATTTCGAACATATCAATTTTTATTTTTTTATCCTTGAGCCATGCTTTCATTCGGCTATCTGAATATTTCTTCAATAAATTTGTTCTTCTTTCAAAAACAATCTTACCCGATCTTATCTGGCCTATTCCAGTAAGACTTATTAAACCCAATAAAACAATAATAAATGCTCTCATATCTTAATACCAACCCTTCGGATCTTTTTCTTTTGTTTTGTTATTATTAAACTTCATTGTCAACTTCAACAAAAAATATCGACTAATAATTGTTGTTCTATTATCTGTAATTACATTTCCATTAATTTGCCGCTGAGCTATAATATTTTGGTTTAAAATATCATTTCCAATAATTGATAGAATTAGGTTTTCCGTTGCTAAAAATGCTTTGCTAATTTCAGCATTCCAAATTAGAAAACTCAAATTATAGCCATCCGATAACTGAGAGTTGATTGTATAAGATACATCAGACTTTACAACAAAGTGTAATGGCAGTTGCCACTTTAAATAAGCTGTATATCGCTGTATTGTAAATGGAGTATTGTTATAAAAAGTACTATTTGCTTCATTGTAAGAAAAATTATTCCCAATGGAAATATTTAAAGAATCTAAATCTAGTTCCAATTTAATACCCCCAGCAATAGCTGTATTTTCTGTGAGGTTTTCGGCATCGTTAATAAAACTGGTATATTTACTATACGAACCATTAATATTTGGCATTAGCTTCAGTATCCTTTTATAGATTGGAAAACTTGCTCCTCCGTATAAACCCCCAAACTGATTACCATCAACATTTACAGTTTGTGCTATTGTTCTACCAAAAGAATCATAATTCGTTGAATTGGTAAACCCATTTTCAGTAACCGAGAAATTAATCCCTGTCCAAACATATTTGGCTGTTAATGGAGACCAAGAATTAAAATTCATACTAAAAGAATGACTATAATCCGGCCTTAAATCAGGATTACCAAGAGAAATTCTGTTTGGGTTGGCGTTATCTTGAATGGGTTGCAGAGCAGAAATTGAAGGTTGAGAAGATGAAGTATTGTATGCAAAAGTCAAACTTTTACTGCGAGTTGGCTTAAATTTGTATCTAAAATTCGGCAGAAGGTTGTTGATATTCTGAAGGATTAATGTGTCCGAAATTAAATTCTCATTTGAGATTGCCACATTGCGCAGACGACCACCAGCATTGAAAACATGTTTCTTTGTTTCGTAAATAAACTTTGCACCTGCTTTATTTTCTTGACGCATATTTTTGAAAATGTTCGAGTTGTCAGAAACTAATTCTGTGTACTCACCATTAACATTATTGAAAGAAGTTATGCTTAAGTCTGATAACTCATAGCGATACTCGTATTCCATCTCTAATTTAATTTTTTTACTTAGTGGTTCTGTAAATGTTAATATTCCAGTATGTTTTTGACTAGAATTTATATTTTCCTTCTGCTGATCAACAACATCAACATAATCAATAATACCATAATATGTGGTTGCAGAAAGCAATGAACCATTCGTTTTATTATCATTCACTTCCAAATTATACTTTAACATCAACTCTCTTTTATCTTTCTTAAATCTTCTTCGCAGCTTTGCACGAGAGTTAATAGAATAGCCTTCTGAATTATTCAAATTTTTAATAGTCGTATTTAAAGTTTCCTTGAAATCATCAGTTAGAAACGCAGAGTTTGAGGAATCATTTTGCGATGCGGCATCTATTGTTATACCTGGACGCAATTCAAAGTAAGTCAAGGAATCTATATCACTTATTAATTTTAAATTGACTCTATGTGATTCATCCTTGTTAACATTATTTGCATAATTATCTGTAAAATAAGAAGAGTCTGATAAAAAATACTGGGACAAACTACTAGAGGTAGCATCTAACTCTGTATTGTAGTAAGAATAATTAAAGCCCACTTTTGCTTTCTTGCCTATTTTATCGCTGTAATAAAAACCTGCTCTGAGTGTTTTGGGTATTCCAGAAACATTATTTTGATCTCCATCCATACTCGAGTATTTAAACCCCCCTCCACTTTCATTGTCTAAACCAAAGCGGTTTCTGTCCCTGTAACCAAAAGTAGAAAGTGGAGTGTTAGAACCTAAACCAAAGAACGAAATCTTCTGCGTTTTATTAAATTTATTCAGTAGAACCTCTCCTTCATAAAAAGGATTTGCAACTCCCGGAGTTAAGTCGCCATCTGTTGCACCAGAAACCCTTCCAAAATATCCTTTTTTTGCGTCTTCTTTCAACTTTAAATCCATGACCTGTATGGTTTCATCTTCACCATCTTCAGCATCATCGTTCTTTTTTTCATATACCTGAACCGACTCTACTCCATCAGCCCCTAAATTTCTGGTTGCTACAGTAGGATCAGAACCAAAAAACTCATCTCCATCAACCAAAACTTGCGATATTGACTTCCCTTGTGAAGTAATATTCCCATCTTGATCAACATCAATACCTGGTAGTTTTTTTAGTAGATCTTCTACAACTGCGTTTTGTCCAACTGCAAAAGAATCCGCATTGTAGACCAGTGTATCTCCTCTAAAGTAAACGGGTTCATTGTTTGCAAATATTACTACCTCATCAAATACTTGACTGACATTTGGCAAAATAATCTCAGGTACGGTAAACTCTTTTTTGTCTTGACTACCAATTATAAAGTAAGAGCGCTCTTCAAATTTTGAATGAGTTATCAATAGCTCTATCGTTGTTACCGGAAGATTCGAAAACAAAAACTCTCCCTTTAAATCTGTACGTTTAAAGTCTAATAAAACCGAATCACTCAAGCGAACCGCCATAACAACGGCATCTGCTAATGGAAGTTTACTGACAGTATCAACAACGTTACCCTTTATAGTAAGATCTTGTGAAATTGAGGTTGAACCAATTATTACCAAGAAAAAGCAAACCAATAGTTTTTTCATTTAGGTTGTTTCTGAAAATTAAATATCTGAATAGTGTTATCGACACAAATATACTAACCAAGTAAATTTAGATTAATCCTATTACTAAAACTGCCAAAAAAGTATAAATGACCCATAACAAGGGTGAACGGTGGAATGCCCTAACTTATTAAAAAAAACAGCGATAAGTTAACTAACGTGCGTAAGAAAGAAGGGTTAAGCTAAATAAGCGGATAGTACAGTAGCAAGATACATCCATGAAGTAAATGAGGAGAGAATCATTAGCCTCCTGACCGAAGTATTTAAATTATATTTCGCCTCATCTTCTCTTATTATTACACCCGTGGTAATTCCAATTAAGAGAAAAACAGAAACGTTGATGAAAGAATTATTAAACAGAAAAAGTAGAGCACAAATACTCATAAAGGGAAAAGAATAAAGCAATATGTATTTATTGGCCTTTTCAGTATATTCTTTTTTAAAAAATAAGATTAGACCTAGGATTGCCCAAGCAGCAATATTAGTTAAAGATAAAATTCCACTAGCACCCGAATTAAATTGACTAATCCAATCACTCATTACACCCAAAGGAAGTAACAAAAAAAATAGAGAATACTTATTTAACCCACTCGTAAAAAAAAAGGCAATCGACACAATAGGAATAAAAATAAATAGCAAAGGCAAAGGCACCACCCACTCTCCATCAGTAAACAAGTAACTAATCCCATTAAACGCATAAGCGAAGAAAAGATTAAAGGCTATTTTAACATCCCATTTCAAGAAAGGCGAAAATATTTCATTTTTTTCAAATCTACGTAAAAGACTCTATTTTAAGGACAAACAACCTTTATCTAATGATAAAAAGTGTTAAATTTTCGTTAATAATGTAACTTTTTTTTTAATCTACGTTATATCAACATAGTAACTAGTCATTGAAGTAATTGGTTTCACTTCGGGTTTAAAATACTGGTTATTTCTGTAAGGTGGTGAAAGCCGTTTCGAGAGAAACGGCTTTCTATTTTCAGATAGGTTTTACTCCGTATCAAATGACCGAAAAATATCCTTATAAAAATGGCGCATCCATAGTATTAGAAACTTCAATTTGCTCTACTCTATACTCATTTCTTGATTTAAGCGCCATCTTTTTCATCTTAATCACCTCAATGGAGGGATAGCCAAATTCCAAAACGATTTTCCCCATCATATAATAACATCCTTTACCTTGCAAAGGATATTTTTTGAGCACCTGAGAAAAAAAAACAGTGTCGAAAAACTTACCTTTCGCATCAACAAAACATCCAAACTTCATTATCCCCCCCTTACTTGTTCTTACCTTCTTCTCATTAACATAATAGCCTGCAATTAGAATAATTTGACCTTCTTTCTTTGTCAAATCAGTCGCTAATATAGAATTCTCTAGCCGCCCCTTTATCAATGAAAAAGGTGAGCATAAAGGATAATTCAACAACTGAATTTGATCTATTATATCGTCGTAGGGGTTATGCATCAATGTAGGTAATTCGAATATTTGAGTTTGCATCTTAAATAACGAAGCTGTTTCGGATACTTTAGGCGGCCCTTTTAATACAAATTGACTTTGCCACATCAATTGCTTTTTAGACAGTTTTGTAAAGCGTAGTGCATTAACCCGAATAAGAATAAACAGCTGTTCGATACTTACATTTGTTCGCTCTATAAAATCTATTAAATCGACATAAATACCCCCCTCTGCTCTAGCACAAAGAATCTTCTTAACCAATTTGTATTCAAGCTCCTTGACAAAACTTAATCCGATATATATTTCTTCTCCATAAATACAAGCATTCTGTTCACTGTTATTTAAACAAGGTTCATTGATAGTTGCTCCACAAACTCTCGCTTCATGAACATAAAATTCTGTCGAATAAAAGCCTCCCCTATTATTGATTACAGCTACCATAAACTCTAAAGGAAAATGGGTTTTTAAATACAAGCTCTGAAAACTTTCTACAGCATAAGATGCCGAATGTGCTTTTGAAAAAGAATACCCTGAAAAACTCTCAATCTGCCTCCACACTTCCTTGGTTAATTCATTCTGATAGCCTTTAGCTTTACAATTTTCAAAAAACAAATCAATGACACGTTGCATTTCTTTTTTAGAACGATATTTTCCACTCATAGCTCTTCTAAGAACATCCGCATAAGCCAGATCAATTCCAGCAAAGTAATGAGCAACCTTTATAACATCTTCTTGGTAAATCATGATACCATAAGTCTCCTCAAGTAACTTTTCCATAATTGGATGGAGGTATGTAAACTTTGCTTTATGAAAGCGTTCTATATATAATTTCATCATCCCAGACTGTGCAACCCCCGGACGAATAATAGAACTAGCTGCCACTAATGAAATATAATTATCACAACGAAGTTTATTCAATAACCCTCTCATTGCCGGAGACTCAATATAGAAGCACCCTACCGTATCGCCAGATTTGAGTTGTTTTTTTACTTGCAAATCTTCTTGAAACTTCTCCACTTGATGAATATCAATCTCAATACCCTGATTCTTTTTAATAATTTGAACCGC
>JAQWQH010000199.1 GCA_029244805.1 Flavobacteriales bacterium | reverse complement strand
TTGAAGAATCTTTTTAATTTAATAAAATTAGTTGGTCCATATAAAAAGGCTGTTGGTTTAAACCTAATGTTTAACCTTTTAGGAATGCTCTTTGCTTTGTTTTCATTTGCAATGGTCATTCCGTTGTTGAGGATATTGTTCAACACAAACTTAGATCAATTTAAAGCAGTTGTTGCTAATTATGAAGGCACGGCAAACTTAAATCAGGAAGGAATTTTAGAATATGTTAATTATCTGATGGCTGCAATGGTAGTTGAGCATGACACATATTATGTGCTTGTAGCTATTTGTGTAGCACTAGTTGTGGTAGTTTTGTTTAAAAACCTATTTTCTTATCTAAGCGCTGTTTTCCTGTCATTAGCATTGCATGCAGTATCGAGAGATTTACGAAGTAAATTACATAATAAGGTATTACGCTTACAATTATCTTTTTTTAGCGAAGAGAAAAAAGGAGACTTACTGTCTCGTTTTACAACTGATGTGAAGGAGGTGGAGTTATCTCTAATGGCATCAATTAATGCAGCTTTTAAGGATCCATTTTATATTGTTGGATACATCATTACCTTGTTTATTATTAATGCGAAACTATCTATTTTTATTGTTGTGTTTTTGCCATTATCAGGATTGGTAATAGCGTTGATTGGCAAAGGTTTGAAAAAGAAGGCTAAACAAGGCCAAGAAAACGCGGGAAATCTGCTGTCTTCTGTTGAAGAATCTCTCAGTGGGCAAAGAATAATTAAAGGATTTAATGCGGAAGAAAAAACACGCCAGCGATTTGAAGAAAAAAATTATTCTTTATATCGGATAATGATTAAATTTTATCGTAGAATGGATTTAGCCTCTCCGTCCAGTGAGTTTTTAGGAATTGTATCTACTACTGGTGTATTGTTGTTTGGAGGAAACTTGGTTTTTTCAGGAGAGCTTGAACCAGATTTATTTATTGGTTACTTGGTCTTGTTCTCTCAATTAATTTCTCCATTTAAAGCTATTTCGAAAGCGATATATGAGGCAAGTAGAGGTATTGCCGCTTTGACTCGAATTAAAGAAATAACGGATGAAGAGGTTTCAATTGTTGATAAGGCGAATGCAACCAATATAGGTTTGTTTAAGAATAGCGTTGAGTACAAAAATGTTAGTTTTAAATACGAAAAGGAATATGTTTTAAAGAATGTAAACTTTCTCCTTTCTGCTGGAAAAACAATTGCATTAGTCGGACAGTCAGGCTCTGGGAAGTCTACATTAGCAGATTTGCTTCCTCGTTTTTATGATCTCAAAGAAGGAGAAATACTAATTGATGGAAATAACATCAAAGACGTAACTCTTAATAGTCTAAGAAATCAATTAGGGATCGTTACGCAGCAGTCAATACTGTTTAATGATACTGTATTTAATAATATTGCTTTTGGAGTAGAAACAGCAACTGAAGAAGAAGTAATGCATGCTGCAAAAATTGCAAATGCGCACGAGTTCATAGAAAAACTGGATAATGGATACCAAACTAATATTGGAGATAGTGGAGGTAAATTATCAGGTGGCCAAAGACAGAGGTTGAGTATAGCTAGAGCTGTTTTAAAGAATCCTCCAATATTAATTTTGGATGAAGCAACTTCTGCCCTGGATACAGAAAGTGAGCGATTGGTCCAGGATGCATTGACCAATCTTATGAAAAACAGAACATCTTTGGTTATAGCACATAGGTTATCTACGATCCAGCATGCCGATGAAATTTTGGTAATGGAAAAAGGAGAAGTTATCGAAAGAGGTAGTCATTCTGAATTAATAGCTCAAAATGGTGTCTACAAGAAATTGACAGACATGCAAAATTTCCATTAATGTGTAAATTGATTACGATTGTTGCTTTGGTTTTTTGCGTTGCTTGTCAACCAGATAAAATTCAAAAAGAAGAGGTTCAAATTGTATCGAGTTGTCACGACGTGAAATCGGAAAATACAGATGTGCAAAATTACATGACACCGGATACAGAGGTAATTTCAGAAACAATAATCGATTTCGAAATAGATGACTATTATTCTCATTTTTTTGGAACAAGTGTAAAAGATATAGAAAACAACTCTCCAGAGGACGCTTTCAAACATAGTTCTTTTATATTGAATACGTTCAATTATAAGAATGGATTCATTAGCTTTAGAACTCAAAACACGCCATTAAAATGGGATGGTGATTCAGAAACAGAATATGGTTATGAAATCACTTTTTGGATTCAATCCGATTCTTCACGAATTGTAGCTTTTTGTAAAACAAAATATACTTGGGTAGATCAAGAATCAACCCTCACATTATTCTTACATGATAAAAATGGAATCAATAAGATAACACCAGAGTATCAAAAATGGAGGTTAAATGACTTTTTAGATAAGGATGTAAGTTCTCATTTTTCAGATGTATTTATGAATAATCCTCCAGTATCGATAAAACTTCCT
>JAQWQH010000172.1 GCA_029244805.1 Flavobacteriales bacterium | reverse complement strand
TTCCGGTGGTTTTTCTGTTGTTAGGTTTTTTATGGTTTCCTCTCCACATGAGAAAAGAAAGGGCATTACGAGAATTGCAAAGAATGTTTTCATATCGTTTGTTTTTTAAGTTTAGACAAGGATATAAAAAACTAAATCACGCTAAAAGCATGACTTAGTGAATGGGTATGTTGAGATAGGGAAGAGGGTTATTTCTCAATTTTAATTCTAATCCCTTCACTATGTGATGTAAACTCTGGGGCGTACATACATTGAATTGTAGTAATACCATTTGAAAAGTCTCCATAGTGCGATACTCTTAAGTCATATTCGAATACATATGTGCCTTTTCTCACCATATCCATGAAGAAATTTGTAGAAGCGTCTTTAGTACTTTCATAATATCCTAATCCATCTTGGTACCTATATCTAGAAACTACATTAACAGGTTCAAAACCGGAAGCGCGCATATCTTTCATATGAACATATTCCAAATCTCTATCTGTACGTAATTCAACGCGAACACGAATTTTATCTCCAGGTTTTAAATTCGAGCTCTCCGTTACAGGGGTCATTACTGGTCCCGAATCTGTGTTCTTAACCAAGAATAGCTTCTTGTCCAATTTTAAAGGTGTTTCATGCGGAGTTATTTTATCCAAATTTTCAAAATACTGCCAGTACATTGCTCCCCAACTTACTCCTTTTGTTTTTCTAGTGACTGATACATTCCCCATTTCAGTTTGTATCTCACCACCGCTCCATGAGGTTTTAAAATAGCCTGTTCCAGCTTCAACTTTTGCACCCAATGCTTTTGGATCAATTACTTTTCCTGCTACTTTTATTTCAACCATTTCATCATTGGTAAGTAATTCGGTTCCCTTCAATAAGAGTGCGTAACAAGCTTCAGCAGTAGCTTTTGTTGTTTTCCAGTCAGTTGTTTGTTTCTGTTTAAGTAACCAAACTTTCATATCTTCAACAGCGGTTTCATCATTATTTACTTCATCAAAAGCTTCAATTAACAATGCTTGCGTTTCTACCGGAGCCTGATACCAGTAATAACCACTTATGTTATCTTTCCAATACATACCAAATTCTTCGTGCAAGATTGAACGTTCTTTGATAGAAGCCATTATCTGCTGTGGTAATTTTTCAACACCCAATCGGTGGCCTTCTAAAGCGATCATTCCCTGCATATAAATACTAAATTTCATCCAGTATTTTTTGGTTTGTTCTTGGTAATAATCAAAAGCTTCTTTTAACTTACTATGCATTGGTAGGTCCTTAAAATAACTTCTTGCATATAAATATTGAATTTGTAATTGTCCGATATGTTGTTCTTTGATGTAGTTGGGGTAATGTTTTTTAGTCCATTCGTAATCCTCAACAAGCCTAGCATCTAGATAACCAACACCTTTTTTGATCATTTTCCATACATCTGCATTTTCTCGAATATTTTTAACTCCTAGATTGTCCAAATGCCCCATTCCTGTTATAATGTGTTGCGTAATGTAATGGCTCTCTGGCATTCCTGGAAACCAAGGCCATGCACCATTTGCTACTTGTGCTTTCTGTAATTTACGCATGGCTTTGGTAAGCTCATTGTCCATTTTGTTTAAGTCAAATAATAATGCTACTCTTTTCTTGCGTTCCCCTTCATCTTGAGAGTTTAATACCCAGGGGGTTTCTTGCAGCAACAATGACTTTAACTCTTGATTTTTTTCTAGGTTAGACATAAATGCTTCAGGGCTTTGTTGTTTCCAATTGTCAAATACGGCTTTTATTTTTGGACTTGAATTAACAATGCTGCTTGCTAATGAATTAGAATAGTAACGTGTAAACGTTTGTTCAGCGCATTCATAAGGATACTCCATCATATATGGCATTGCTTGAATAGCATACCAAGCGGGATTAGATGTGTATTCTAATGTTAATTTATGCTGTTTTAAAGTTGAGGAACTGCTGGAGTTAATCAATTTGCTGAATGTGAAATCTTTTGTTCCAATCCCTTTACTTGGAAGAGGCATTGCTTCCGTAACTAGCATCCTGTTTGTTAAAATAGGAAGTGCCATTTCTTCTCCATCCGTAAAGTTTTCTGCTTTGGCAACCACTCTGTACGTAACTGCCTCAACTCCCTCTGGAATAACAATGTCCCATGCTAATCTGGCACTTTGTCCTTTTTTGGTAGTAAAAGGTATAATCGCATTGTCATTTTTAAATAATGCATCAATCGGCTTCATTGTTAGCGCATTAAACAACAATAATTGTGCATTGCCCGATAAATCTTGTTCTGCAAGGTTAGATACTTTTGCCGTAAAAGTCATTTTGTCTCCTTCTCGCATAAATCTCGGAGCATTTGGTATTACCATCAGTTTTTTCTGCGTAACAACTTCTTTGTTAAGGTATCCCACTTTTAAGTCTTTGGTATGGGCCATTGCCATAAATTTCCATTTAGTCAATGCTTCGGGGATAGTGAACTTTAAAATTATTTCTCCTGCTTCATTCGTTGCTAGCTGTGGAAAAAAGAATGCAGTTTCATTGAGGTTGGTTCTAGCTTTTATGTTTCCTAAATCATTTTTATCTCTGGTGTTAGTTGTCCATGTATACGTTTCTCCATTTTTATCTTCGATGATTTTTTCATTTTTTTTATGTGCCACGGTTGGTAAATGATTCGCGTTCACGCCAGTACTTTCCATGATAACTTCTGCAGCTTTATCTTCCATTTCTTCAACAACATATTCCGCTTCAGCATAGTCTAATATCCTGTCGTCTCCTCTTACCGTAGAACTTGGATAGTCTTTATACCGATAACCATAATAATTCACAGAATAGCCAAACCAATTTAGTTTATCATAATTTCTAAAATACATTTTAGAATATTGATTCCAATCTTGGTCCCATAATTGAGAGGTTTTTACTTGAAAGCTATTGTTTCCCCAATGCTTGTTGGAGTAATAAGATCTGTAGATATCCATGTAGAAATCATTGGAAGCAAAAGCATCCAGAGAAGCATCATACATGGTAGCTAGCATTTCAGCTGCAACTTTCTCTCCTTTAGGACCTTTTATTTTCAACTTCCATTCTTCTTTTTGGCCCGGGAGTAATTTGTTCCTAAAAGTTTCAAATTCTATATCTAATGCTTTATTGCTGTAGGGAACCGTTATCGTTTCACTACTGGTAAATACTCTCCCATGTTTAACTAGACTAAAGTGAATTGTAAAGTCCCCTCTGTGTTTTTCAAGTACAGGAATTGTTATCTTCTTTTGTTCTTTAGATAAATTAAACCATTCTTTCTGCACGATTTTATTTTTGTGTTCTATTTCATACAATACCTTGATATTGTCATCGCCTGTCGCGATTAAAAACTCAGCATTCTCGCCAGGTTCAACATCGTTTTTCACCGTTGCAAACCACCATATTTCGTTAGTCGGATTTTTATTAGAATTGTTATCGAATAGAGTAAAGTACTTGATGTCTTTGACTTCTTCTCCAAAAGCATCAATGCTGGATGCTTCTAATACATATCTACCAGGAATCCAGGTTTTCATTCCGGCAAATTGTATAGAGTCATCGGTTTCAGTGTTAAAGGAAATGTTTAGCACTTCTTTTCCTTTTTTGAATGTGGTTACATCGTTTTCTTTCTCATATAAGTCATGTGGGAATAATTTGTAATATTCTTTCTTTGTGAATTCTTGATTGTCAGGACGACTCCAAAGTGACAACCTGAAAATCTTATTTGGTTCTTCTAATTTGTGAACGACAATCTTTCCTTCTGCTTTAATTTTCTCTCCATTAAGATTTTTGGTGTTTACTTTAAATTTGTTTTGCGATTTTCTATCAAGTTGACTTGTAATTCCAATGGCTAGTTTCATTGCATTATAACCAACCATTACCTGTTGAGAGCTACTATGTGTTTCTCCATTGAGATCTGTAACATCTGCGTTTATTGTATAACGGTATGTTGGATAATATTTCTTTTCAATCGATTTATCCTTATCTGCATTAAAGGAAATAATAAAGGCTCCATTTTCGTCAGTTTTACCAATTCCATTCGTTATTTCTGTTGCTTGAGAATTAGGGAAGTATCCCCATTTGAACCAACCCCAGGATGGGAATGTAGAAGAACGGGTAACTCTATATTGCACTTTAGCGCCATCAATATTAGAGCCAGCGTAAGCTTTTGCAGTTCCAGTCACTTTAATTTCTTCTCCAATCTTGTAAACTCCTTCGATCGGTTCAAAGTTAACTTCGAATTTTGGCCGTTTGTATTCTTCAACTTTAAAATATTTACCTCCATGTGCATCTCGAATGTGCATCTGTCCATTTAACGTTCCTAATGGCGCAGTAAACGAGCCACTAAAGGTTCCATATTCATTTGTGGTTAGTTGTAAATCTTCTATTTTTTGGTTGTTCACATCTATAAATTCTACTGTAGAAGATTTTCCTTTTTCTAGCGTATGTTCATTGTTGTCATGGTGAATTTTAATTCCTTTAAAGTACACTGTTTGTCCTGGTCTATAAATGGCTCTGTCAGTAAAGAAATGTGTTGTGGTGTTGGCTCTTGGGCTTCTGTCATAGGGTTTGTATTGATACAATAGACTGGTTGTGTTGTATCGGTCATCCTGATAAGTTAAATCCAGATATAGATACCTGTATTGTTTAGGAGAATTAATTTTTAATCTTACATTATCGTTTGTCTAATAATTTTCTTCTTTTATTATTTCATATTTCCTAGTTGTGTAGTTGTATTTTCGTGTATATAACTGAAGCTTTGCTCCTCTTATAGGTGTTCCCGTTTCTCTATCCAAAACAGTAACATCATAAGTTTCGTCCTCATTTTTTCGGTATATATAACTTAAATTACTACTCCAAAAAGAACCGTAAGCAATTGCATTATTTTTAATTGTAAAGCTTTTATCTGGTGAAGCAAGAATGACATACTGTCCTTTTGGAAGACCCTCTAGTTTTAATTCGGTTGAATGCAATTGAAAATCTCCGAAGTTTTTAATTTGCTTACTCCATGATTTAACTATTTTTTCTTGTAAAAATGAATTCATTAAATCTTTACCGTACTTGTTCTTAGTTAAAAAGTAGTTCCAATCAATTTTAATAACCCTAAAGTAAAGTGAGTCTACATTTTTAGTGGATAAAGAGAATTTACCGATGGAGTTTGGTTGGTAAACTGGTTCCATGGAAAAAGAAATCCTTTTATTTTCAATTTGCTTCAATAGGCTTTTGCATAGCCTTGCTCCATAGGATTTTGGGTTTTTAATGATAACAGCAGAGCATATTTCATGTGCTTTCTTTTTCTCAAATTGGTTTTCTTTTGTTTCAGAATTATATTTATTTCCTTTTTCATTTAGGTATTCTGCTATCAGAAATTGAATTTCATCATTGGCTTCGCACTCACTATACTTTTCTGATAGTTTATTTAATGCCATAAAGTATAGTTCTTCTTTATTTGTCTCGGTGGAGTTATTCCTGGTAAATTTTAAACGCCTTAATTCCAGATCAATTAATGCAGTTGGTTTTTCATCACTTAAATGAAATTTGGTTAACTCTTGTAGAATTCGAACTTCGTATAATTCGCAGGAAAGAGTATCATTAGATTCTGTTGACAGATTGGAAAATGCTTCCGCTGATCCAAAATATTCCTTTCCATTCAATTTAAATTGATCTGCAGGCCGAGTTAAGTTTTTTTCTGGATTTTGAAAAAAGTCCAAAGCTCTGTGCGCTAAGAAGTCATAAAGACTGGGTCTTTGTTCATTGTCATCGGTAGAACTTGTAAGCATTTGTTGAAAGTCTTGAATATCTGTATGCTGTAGACTATCTTTATTCGAGATAGCCAACTGATGCTGTTTGTATACTTTATCAATTAAAGTGGTTAAGTCCCAAGTGCGAATATCATCGTTATCGAAATTGATGGTTTGTGTTCTATTTATAAATTTCCACCGATTAACCTGATAATACCCCCAATAAGTTTCTGCTGTAACTGAGTGAATTATTTGTTTTAAAGGGAATGTTGATTCTTTCGAAATCTTGTTTAACTGATTCAGTGCTATTATATACTCATCTTCCGTCATGTAAGAATTGTATTTCATTTTATGTATCACTGATTTGACCACTTGGGGAGAGTTTTTAGCAGCATTGGCGGAGTCAAAAATTACAGAAACAACATCTAATGCAGATTTATATAGACCAATTTGTTGCAAAGAATCAACTTTAATCCACATGTTCTCATAGTTTCCCTCGAAATCATAGGAAAGAACATCCATTTTTGATCCGATAGGCTCAGGTAGAGACTCCATTTTGTTTTCGCAGGAGTTGGAAGTCAACAATAGGAGGGTAAATGATAAAAGAGTGATTTTTATACAGGCTTTTATGAGCATAGGATTGTGTTTTTTTTAAAATTAAGGTTTACTCAGTTATGAATACACATCAAAACTTCATTAG
>JAQWQH010000156.1 GCA_029244805.1 Flavobacteriales bacterium | reverse complement strand
GTTCCAATTTTACCAATTGTTGGTGTTGGGGGGGGAGAAACGCTTTTTGTATTATCCTCGGGAGAGGATATTGCCAAAAAAACGGGATTGACTAAATTATTTAACCTAAATACTTGGCCAATTTATTGGTCATTTCCATTTGGCTGGCACGTAGGGCATTTTCCATTTTTATCTTTGCCACTGCCTTCGCAAGTTACACTTAGTATACTGCCAGCATACCCATTGGATCAATATACCGCTGAGGATGCAAATAATACGGAAGTTTTGGAGGCAATCAACAAAGATATTATTTCTCTAATGCAAACCGAATTGGATAGATTAGCCAAGGGTAGAATACCGATTATAGGTAACATTAAGATTTGATTGAAAAAACAAAATTACCTTTTGATAAAGATGAGATACAAATATTTTTGCGTAAATAACTTCTGTACAATTTCTTTAATTGGTAAATGTATTTTTATACACTGGTTTTACTTTTTGTATTAGATCATTAATTGCATCCCAAAGTGAAATTCTATTCTCCAAGGATTGCTTCGCTACTACTAACGTTTCACTCCATTTTTGGTCGTCATTACCACATAGTTCTGAAATCATCTTAAGAGATAGTGGTCCGTGTTCGTCCCCATCTAATTCTATATGTCTTTCAAGATAATATCTCAATTTATTGTATGCCGTATTTTCTGAATCTGCAGATTTAAGGATTTCAATAAACATGTCTGGGATAACATCTTCTCGTCCAAATGTGAATGCAGAAGCGACAAGGTGGGCTTTTTTAGTTTCAATAACTGAAAAAGAAAATTTCACGAAATTGGCTACTCTATTATCAAGATTGATTTGACTTAAAGAATAATCAACCGTATTTCCAGCTTCAACAAGTCTTATGAAATTAGTAATGTCAGAGGTATTACCATTGAATTGATGCATTGCATCTAAATACATTTCGAAATGACTTTTAGGCTCTCCTAATTCATTGATATCACTTTCTTCTCCGTGTACGATTTCATTTATGAATCTTGAGAGACTTCCATTTTTAGCGGGTGTCCAAGGAATTTGAACATTTGTCAATTCTATTTGAAGATACTTTAAAAGTGACATAAAGTCCCAAACCGCAAATACATGATTCTCCATAAAAACTGTTATGTCATTTACAGTTTTTAAGTTTTCATACAACTCATGATTTTGTAATTGATCTCTGAGCGTTGAAATTTCATTTTCTATATGTTGTATCCTATTCATGTTGGCATTACAAAGATAATTCAAAATTACTCCATTTTCCAATTTGGTAAAGGAATTCTGATAGGATTATACGTAGCTTTGTATTTGTCTAATTCTTTTCCATTTCTTCAACAATGGTTGTAAATTCTATAAGTCGATTAAGAGGAGGTTCAAATTCTAGCTTCTTGATATAATCGTATAGAAGTTTGTGAAGCAGTTGATAAGTTGCTTAGGGTAATCCAAATAGCCATTTTAATTCTATTTGAAAGACTATTTTAACTTCAAACTCTCAACTTTAACTTGGAGTAAAGGGATATACATTATTTCAATTAAAAATGAAAACAATCGCTGATTCAAAGCGCTGTTAAGCATTAAATTGACGACTTGGTCCAGTATGATTAGCTGCTGATTGATTTAAGCGCTTTAGCAGCATCCTTAAAATGAACAATTATTAAAAACAAACAAATTAAATTCACCACTAAACAAGTGGGGTCCAAAAAAGCAGACCAGCTTTTATTAAGGTACATTAATCCTTGAATTAATGCATTTGAAATTAATAAGAAAGTCATGATTTTAGTAACCGCAAGTAAATCGTTTCCACAATTTTTAAGCAGCTCTTTTTTGGATCCCTTTATGAAAAAATCAGAAGATTTTTTTCTATCATCGTCTGTTCCCCAGCTAATTTTTTTTTCCTCTTTAGAGAGTTTCGGTACATGTTTAGAGCAATGAATATAAGCTTCATCAATTTTTATTATTACCCAACGCTCTATTTTTAATTTGTTTTCCTCAGCAAGGGTTTTTATTTTGTCAGAAAGCCCTACAGGTAAATCGTTAACTTTATAGCTGTTTACAGTTCCATTTATGTGCAACCCTACTGTGGTGTTGAAGAAGTCTATAAACACCATTCCAATTTTTGGGTTTTCTAGCATATTTCCAAGGCTTGCAAAAACACCATTTCCTTTATACTCTGGGTAGGCTAAGGTATGTTTATCTATTATTGAGATGAACCCCGCTTTTCCGAATCTTGGAGAGCAATCACAATTTCCTGCTGCGTCCGAAGTTGATATAAAAACCATTTCTTGCTTATTAATAAGCTCGGCCATAGATTCTGTTAAATGAGTTTTCATCTGTTTATGATAAAACTTATTTGCTCTATTGGTGCTGCCTTGATCTTTCTGAATTTCTTGTTCTCCTTTAGTTCCTGTATGCATGGCTGCTTAGGTTTGTAAAATTATGTTCTAAATATGCAGATTTAAGGATTTCAATAAACATGTCCGAGATAACATCTTCTCATCCATGTAATTATTGTAAAGATAATTCAAATTTACTCCATTTTCCAATCTGGCAGAGGAATTCTACCAGGAGTATATGGAGCTTTGTATTTGTCCAATTCTTTTTCCATTTCTTCCACAATAGTTATGACTTCTTTAAGTTGATTAAGAAGAGGCTCAAATTCTTGACCAGCTTCTTGATATAATCGAATAGAAGTTTGTGAAGCAGTTGATGAGTTGCTCAGGGTACTCCAAATAGCCGTTTCAATTCTATCTGAAAGACTATTTTTAACTTCAAACTCTCTAGACGATAAACTTGATTCACCATAGAATGCTATTTCTAAAGTGTTGATGTTGTTTTCTGCTTTTTTAACTTTTGGCATTAAAGAAAGCGGCAGTTGGGGAACAGATTCCACGGCAACTTTAATATATTTTACCCGCGTATCAATATCTGAAAGAATTTTTTCAGCACCACGAACTGCTCTTTGCAAGTCACTTATTTTTTGTTGAAATGCCAAAGCTTCTTCTTTATTTATTTCAGGAAGAGAAAGATTGTTTAATGGTTTGATTTCAAAAGATACCGGCTCTGTTAATTTTGAAATAACTCCATTATGGCTCTTGTACATTTCGACAGAATATTTTCCGGGCACAGCTATTGGACCTTTGTCAGAGCCCGAATACCTGCCAATAACTCTTGGTTTAAGGCGCAAAGGTACCGAAGGGGCGTATCTAAAATCCCAAACTATTCTGTTTATTCCCATTTTGACTTTTGTTTTCAGTTTTCTTACTTCAGTTCCTTCATCATCTCTGATTAGAAATAATAAAAATGGTTTTTCTTCAGTATCCTCTGCTTTAATTTCGTCTAAAGTGGGATAGTAAACATCTCCTCCCAATTTTTTTAGTTTAGCTTCTTTGGTTTGCCTAATTTCTTTTATTGTTTTGAGTGTATCATTCATAATGTAGGTAAAAACAGCGCCTACTGAAGGGTTGGGTGAAGTAAAAAAGGATTCTCCCATTGAGCTTTTACCTTTCATCCCTTTCGGGCTGCTTTCTTGAAACATCAGACCTTCTTTGATTGGATATAATTTACTTTTTACTTCCAAGTCTTGCGGGGTCAAATATCTAAGGGGCGTATAGTCATCTAAAATGTAAAAACCACGTCCAAAAGAGGCCAGAACCAAGTCATTCTCTCGTTCCTGAATTTCGATATCTCTAATTGCAATAGTTGGTAGTCCTGATTTTAATTGTGTCCAATTCTTTCCGCTATCATCAGAAAAGAATAATCCAAACTCAGTTCCTGCAAATAATAAGTTTGGATTGACATGGTCTTCTGCAATATCATATACAGATCCTTTTTCTGGTAGATCTCCTTGAACGGGTAACCAAGTGGTTCCTTTATCAATACTCTTAAGTATGTATGGCTTAAAATCACCTCTTTTATGATTGTTGAATACGGCGTAAACTGTATTTGTATCATGTTTAGAACATACAATTGCATTTACATATGTCAAAGGTGTAATTCCAGGAAAAGATTCTATCTTTTTCCAAGTAGCACCATTGTCTTCGGTAATTTGTATTAATCCATCATCTGTTCCAACATAAAGCAATCCCTCCTGCAAAGGAGATTCATCTAAGGCTACGATGTTACCAAATATAGTGGTGGATTTATTTTTCATAACGGCATCCATACCCCATACGCGGTCCATTGTTTTCATTTTATTTCTATCCAATTGACGCGTTAAATCCTCACTAATTTCTTCCCAACTATTTCCTCTGTCATCACTTCTAAAAAGTTTATTAGCAGCAAAATACAATCTCTTATTGTTATGAGGAGAAATGAGCAATGGCGCATCCCAATTCCATCGAAAAGCAGGGTCTCCTTTTTTGTGCTGAGGCTTTATTATTACTCTTTCACCACTTTGCTTATCGTATCTAACCAACCAACCATATTGACTTTGCGCATAAACTATATTTGGATCAATGGGATCAATTGCAGATTCAAAACCATCGCCACCGTTGGTAATAAACCAGTCTTCATTCATGATCCCATGATTTGCAATTGTACGCGATGGACCACCTTGACTATTATTGTCTTGTGTTCCACCATAGACATTGTAAAACGGAAGGTTGTTATCTACCGCTACCTTATAAAACTGCGTTATTGGTAGGTTTGGCTTGTACTGCCAATTTTTTGCATGATCCCACGTTTCGTATAGACCACCATCACATCCTACAATCCAATGGTCTGTGTTGTTAGGGTTTATCCACATGCAATGATTATCAACGTGTTTTGACTTTTCACCGGTTTTACCAAATGTTTTACCTCCATCGGTAGTGTGATGCAGCCAGGTATTCATTGAAAATACCTTATCTACGTCTATTGGGTCACAATATATTTCTTGATAATAATTTCCACTGGTACTATAATCACTCATCTTACTCCAACTCGCACCTCTATTCGTAGTTTTAAAAAATCCACCTTTTTTATCAGAGGCTTCAATTATTGCATACAAATAATCGGGATTTACCGGTGAAATGGCTAGGCCAATTCTTCCTATGTCAACAGTTGGAAGCCCTGAAGTTAGTTTGTTCCAGGTTTTTCCGCCGTCTGTTGTTTTGTGCATGCCAGATCCTGGACCACCTCCAATATAAGTATATACATGTCTCCTTCGTTGTTGAGAAGCAGCATATATTACTTGAGAGTTTCGGGGATCCATTACAATATCAGAAACACCCGTATTTTTGTCAATTTCCAGAATCAAATTCCAAGTTTTACCACCATCAATAGTTTTATATACACCGCGTTCTCCTCCTTCATTCCAGAGAGGTCCCATTGCCGCTATATAAACGGTGTTTGAGTTGTTGGGGTCTACAATAATTTTCCCAATGTGTTCAGATGTTTTTAATCCAACATTTTTCCATGAGCTACCACCATCCTCAGATTTGTAAACACCGTCGCCGTAGGCAACGCTTCTTTGATTATTGTTTTCTCCTGTTCCAACCCAAATTACATTTTCATTGTTAGGGTCAATTGCAACACAACCAATCGAGTAGGAGCCTTCATTATCAAAAATTGGTTGATAGGTTGTTCCAGCATTTGTTGTTTTCCAGACCCCTCCAGATGCAACTGCTATATAATATTCAGATGTGTTTTTTGGGTTTAAAGCAATGTCTGCAATTCTTCCTGAAGTTAATGCGGGACCTATGTTTCTAAATTTTAAGCCATTAAATGTTGAAGATTTATACTTTGTCTCTTTTTTGTCCTTTTTACCTTTTTTATTTATTGCTAAAGTAGGGTTGAAGGAAACAACTCCAATAAGGAGTATTACAAGTTTAATTTTTTTCATTGAGTTGGTTTTTCAGATTACGAAATTAATTCATTCTCCTAAACATTAGAAATAATTTCCACAGAAAGAAAGGACCCTTTTGGAAGAGTGGAAAATAAACTTTGTAATAATTAATTTAGCTTTTATTGAGGGATGTTCTTTAATCTAAAATAGCAGCGATACCAGGGAGTGTTTTTCCTTCAAGATACTCAAGCATAGCACCGCCTCCGGTGCTAACATGGCTAACTTTATCCGCTAAGTCAAATTTATTGACAGCTGCCACACTGTCACCGCCACCTATTAAAGAAAATGCACCATTTTGGGTTGCTTCTGCAACTGCAATAGCAATATCCTTTGTCCCTTTTTGAAAGTTATCCATTTCAAAGACTCCCATAGGACCATTCCATAGAATGAGTTTTGAGTCCAATACGGCTCTTTTAAACTTAGTGATTGATTCTTCCGCTATGTCGAGACCCATCCATCCATTAGGGATTGAATCTGTAGAGCAAGATTTTATATTTGCATCATTTGAAAAAGAATCAGCAATGACTGTGTCAATAGGTATAAGTAAATTTACACCCTTTGCTTTAGCATTTGACATGATAGCTTTAGCCATTTCCAGAAAGTCATCTTCTACCAAAGAGTTTCCAACCTTACCGCCATTTGCTTTTGCAAATGTATAAGCCATTCCTCCTCCAATAATTAAATTATCCACTTTGTCGATAAGTTTGTTAATGATGGTTATTTTGGATGAAACTTTGGCTCCCCCAACAATTGCTGTAAGTGGCTTTTCAGAACTGTTTAGAACTTTGTCTACGCTTACAATTTCACTTTCAATTAAATAACCGAACATTTTATCATTCGGAAAACATTCAGCAACTACAGTGGTAGAAGCATGCGCTCTATGCGCTGTGCCGAAGGCGTCATTTATGTATACGTCTCCATGTTGCGCCAATTTATCCGCAAATACTTTATTTCCTGCTTTCTCTTGTGGGTAAAAACGAAGATTTTCCAACAATACGACTTTCCCTGGTTTTAAATTTTCGGTAATCGCATAAGCACTCTCTCCAATGCTATCTCCAGCAAAAATAACTTCTTGTCCTAATTCTTTTTCAATTTCCGAAACTATATTTTCTAATGAATATTTAGGTTCAGGTCCTAATTTAGGCCTTCCCATATGTGACATAAGTACAACACTTCCTCCTGCATCAAGAACTTTTCTAATTGTGGGAATTGCAGCTTTAATTCTCGTATTGTCCGTTATTGTTAAAGTAGTTTTATCCATAGGGACATTAAAATCTACCCTTATTAAAGCTCTTTTACCCGAAAAATTATATTTATCAATTATTGCCATTATTCAAATTTTGAACAAATTTAAAAATGATATTCAGAGTAACATTTTTTAAAAGTACTTTTGATTAAATAATTTTGATTTATGGCACAAAAACTAATTTCGTGGAATTTAAATGGCATTCGAGCCGTCGCAAAAAAAGGATTGATTGATATTTTACATGATTTAAATGCCGATGCGTATTGCTTTCAGGAAACAAAAGCACAGGATGATCAGGTTATTGAGGCGCTAACTGGTTTGGAAGGTTATCATATTTATTCTTTTAGTGCTATAAAAAAGGGGTATAGTGGAACCGCTATCTTAACGAAAGAGAAACCAATTTCTGTTTTTAACGGTTTAGGGATTGCAGAACATGATGAAGAAGGTAGAGTATTAACCGCTGAATTTAAAGACTACTATTTAATTACTACTTATGTTCCAAACAGCAAAAGTGGGTTATTACGCCTACCTTATAGGAAAGTTTGGGATGCGGCATTATTATCTTACATGCAAGAACTTGAAAAAAAGAAACCGGTTATTGTTTGTGGAGACCTCAATGTGGCACATCAGCCAATAGATTTAAAAAATGATAAAGCTAATTTTAATAAAACTGCTGGATATACCGAACAAGAAATAGGAGGTATGGATAATTATATTAAAGGTGGATATACGGATAGCTTTAGACATTTTTATCCGCAGGAAGAAAAATACTCCTGGTGGAGTTATCGGATGAACGCTAGAGCAAAGAATATTGGATGGCGGCTCGACTATTTTTTAGTAAGTGACAGGTTAATGAATAGAGTAGAAGATTCTTTTATCTTAAATGATGTTTTTGGAAGTGATCATTGTCCGGTAGGAATAAGCATAAAATAAGTCGATCTATCAAGTCGACTAATTTTAGAATTCAAAAACTTATTGCTTCTTGAATTTCTTTTTTATTTTTTTCACTTTTTTATCAATTTTAGATTGACTTTTGTCTAGTTTGGAATGTTTGCCGTCTATTTTAGCTTGCTCTCCTTTAGCTTTCTCAGCATCCATTTTTCCTTTCTTTATTTTTTTGTCTAATTTTTTCTGATCTTTATCTATTTTACCTCTTTTTTTATCAATTTTGGATTGACTAGACTTTAATTTCTCCAGTTCAGCTTGGTATTTTTCATCAGCTTCTTTTTCTTTTTCGGCTACTTTAGCTTCTTTTTCGGCTACTTTAGCCTCTTTTTCCGCTTCTTTTTGATCCTTTTCAGCCTCTTTTTGGTTTTTTTCAGCTTCTTTTTTTTCGGCTTCTTGCTTTTTTGCTCTTTCCTTCGCTTCTTTTTCTTCTTTTTCGGCCTCTTTCTGCTCTTTTTTTGCTTCTTCTTCTCTTTCTTTTACTTCATCTTCTATTTTTTCGGTTTCATCTTTTGCTTCTTTTTCAGCCTTTTTCTGCTCTTTTTTTGCTTTTTTAGCTTCTTCTTCAGCTTTTAATGTTGCTTGCTCTTCTTCCAGTAGTGATAGGCTTTTTTCTCTTTCTCTTGCTAATCTTGCTCTTTCTTCCGCGCTCTTTGCTCTGTCATTAGAAGTGTTTGAAATTTGTTTTTCTGCATCGGTACTGATTTTCGATGCTTCATTACGGATATTATCTGCATTTTCTCGTTCTTGTTCAGCTTTCTTTTTCGCTTCTTCTGCTTTTTTTCTTATGGCTTCCGTTTTTTCATTTGCGGAAACTACATCGCCTTCTGTTTTTTTGGCTTGCTCATTAAGCTTTTCAGTATTTTCGTGCGCTTTTTCCGTATCGGAGTTATGATGTGCTGTCTTTTTTTCAAGTTTATTTACCTTGTCTTCAGATTTAGAATATATTGATTCGACCTTACTTTCAGGAATAGCAGTTGCAGAGGATGTTCCTTTTGTAAGGCTAATGTTAATCGATTTTCCATTACTTAATGTAGTACCTTCGATGGTGTTATTTTGATACCCCGCTAAAGAGGTTGTAATGGACACTAGTTTGCCGTTGTAATTAGCTATGTTGATTGTCACTGTGCCTTTGATATTGGTAATAGCTGATCCAATATTTTTACCTTCTTGCATGACGTTTACCGAAGCTCCGGAAAGAGGGTTGCCAGAATAGGTAACGTTTACCGAAAATTTCACGTTCGCAACCTTTGTGGTTTTAAAAATAATTTCTTCAAACAAATTGTGGTTTACAGCTGCATTGAAATTTATGCTCGCCGCTAAAATTCCAAAAAGGATTAAGTTCTTTTTCATAAAAAATTTTCTAGTGTAACAAATATAGCGTTATTGATATATCATTCCAATTTAAATTTTATTTGGTTTTTTTAACCCAACCACTTCTGCCGCTTCGTTTTAGCACCTCTTTTGCCTCACTGACAGTCGAAAACATACCTAAAGAAACACTTTTTAAATTTCCATTTTGGAATATTACGGCATCATTATATCCTTCTTCCAGAAGCAATATTGACAAGTTTTTCGCATTTTTCTCTTTAGAAAATGAGCCTACAACAACATAATAATTTACTTGGTTCCCAATTTGAGTCCGATCTTCTTTATCGGCATCTATTGGTAATTTATTGTCATTTATGGCTTCATTTTGTTCAAAGGTGTTTTCCTCTTCAATAATTTGTTCTATCGGTTCTTCTTCTGGCACATCTTCTTCTGCTAAATCTTCCTCCGCTAAATCTTCTTTTGCTATAACTTCTTTCAATTTAACTGTTTCTTCTTGTACTTCTTTGAATTGTTCTTTTTTTATGTTGTTGTCCAATTCAGTACCTTCTATTTTTTTGGAAGGCGAGTTATCAGCAAGTTGCTCGGAGTTTTCAAACCAACTTGCAATTAACTCCTGTTTCAAATATCCTATTATACTGCTCCCGCTAAGAATACATATTAGAGCAAATAAAAAGATAATTTTATTTCTTTTCCTTCGTTTAGCTTCTTTTTCCATCTTCACTGCTCCTTCGGATAGCGCAACCAAATCTTCTTCTTCTTTCGTTTTGGTATTTTCAATTTTCTTCTTTTCTATTGAAAGTGCTTTGTCTTCTGTTTGTACAGCTTTTGTTGGAGTAGTTTCGATTGCTTGTTCTTTCGCTTCAATTGTATTATCCTCAATTTCTTTTTCAATGACTGTTTTTAGAATATCACTTTCTTTGGCTACTTGCTCTTTTACTTCTTTTTTCGAACCCTCTTTAATACGAATGTTTTTAACATTTTTATTCTTCTCAGTCTTTGATTGAGAGGCCTCTAGTATGTCCAATTCGGTTTTGTCAATATTATTGAGTGATTTTAACTTTTGATTTAATGTCTCAATAATTGACTTTCGATTATCACCTCTCGTGAAAAATATAATTTCGTTTTTGTCATTAAGTGAATTTATTTTTTCTCGTGCTTCTTTCACAGTAAAATCTTCAGAAAAATTATCTACTGACTTCTTGAGCGATGGTTTTTTTATTTCTTTTTTATTCGTTTCTTTTTTTAGAACTTCTTCTTCTGCAGTTGTGAGGGAAGTTTTTTTGAGTGTTAATTTACCATCTATTTGGTTTAGCATACCAAACTCGTTTAACGAAAAACTTCCAGTTTTCGAAAGTTCGTTTTTTATATCTTGTATGAAATTTTCAATTTTTATATTTGCTTCTTCTTTACTGATGCCATCAGTCTCTTGCAAGAACTTAGAAAATTTCCCATCATTAAATTTCAGGAATTCATTAAACATGTAGGAAGATCCCATTTTCATGATTCCTCCAAAACCTGGAAGGGTAATACTGTTAAAATTATTAAGGGCTTTGAGTAAGGATTCTAGCATTTAAAATATTAAGTAAAATAATCAAAGGATAAAAATAGAAGAGTGTTCGGAATTTTCAAAACTTAACTAGCAACAAAAGTTAAGTATTTATCAATAACTATTCAATTACTTCTACTGTAATGAATAAATCCTCAACAGGTCTATCATATGCATCTGTAGTTTGGCTTGCAATTTTATCTACAATGCTCATTCCCGAATAGACTTCTCCAAAAACTGTGAAATCGCCATCGAGGTGCGGTACACCTCCATATTTACGATATATCTTTCTGTTTTTAGCAGGAATGGAAAACTTATACTGCTTTTCAAGTTTCTTCATATATTTTTCAGAAAGGGGTTTTTGTTGAACAATATAAAAATTGTAAGGGCTTGATCTTTTGTCTTTCTCGCTTTCAGGAATATCGTATTGCTCGTGGACTGCCATTGCTATTACCCCTCTTTTGTGTATATGGTGCGAATGGATTTCATCAGGAACTCTGTACTGTCCAATTCTAGCCATTTTTACAGCTACATTGTCTCTGTCAGAGTTTCCGCCTTGAACTACAAAGTTCTGGATTACTCGATAGAATAGGGTGGAGTCGAAATAATTCCTTTTCGCGAGCATTATGAAATTAGCTCTGTGCAAAGGAGTGTCTTTAAAAAGGCGGATTTTAATATTTCCAAACTTAGTAGTGATCTTTACTTTGGTCTCTTGGTTTTTGAGGCCATATTCTGTTAGTTTTTCCAAAACATTGGAATTGTTAATTAAGTTCTTTGGTTTCTCGGGAGCAGTTGTATTAGTGGTAATATAGGATTTGATAATTTCAATAGAATCCTCTTGAATGTCTACTTTGGAAATGAGCGGACCCGAATGATTACCTTCCTTTTCTGAAGAACATGAAAAGAAAAATAATACTATTATAAATACGTTAGTCGTACTAAATTTCATGAAGTGCAAAATTACAATAAGGCTATTGATAGTGCAATAAAAACAAAAATAGGTAAATAAGCATTTATGTGCACAATCACTAAATAAAGAGTATTGGGACCTCTTATTGTAAAATTTAGAATTGGAAGAAAGAATAAAACAATAAACACCCAAAAAGCAATATAAATCGAAAATCGGTTGGTCATGGATGTTTCGAAAGTATCTTTTTCATGAGAAAAGGAAATGTTTTGATTTAATATTCGTGACTTGTAAACCTTTATAAGGCTATTCTGGTTGAGGCTGGTATAGTTTTCACAAGAAAATGCTGCAGATAATTCGTATTCTCTTTTTTCCGTAGGAATTTGATAATTTAAATCATAGACTGAATAAACTATATTATCAACATCATAATAATAGTTCAGTGTAACAGCTGTTTCAACTTTGGGATCTAAAACTGTGTAATCAATTAACAATACAGATCCAATTATAAGACTGAAAATTGCCACAATATTAGAAAATTTATAAAGAAATGATTTTCTTAATTCATTGTAAGAAATAGAAAGAATGTATTCCTCATACACTTCTTTATATTTATTGTGTTCTCGAGCTTTTTGTCTCCTTTTTGCTATATCTTCTTTGGTTAGGTTTTGGTTGTATTTTTTGAAAAATTCATTCGTTTCCGGTGGAATAGTTTCGTCAAGATTTTCAACTGTACCGCTCGACAAATTTTGATATGCATCGCAAACTTTAATGAATTCGTTTTGTGCATTGTCGCTTGGGTTTTTATCTGGGTGAAGTTGTAAAACCTTTTTTTTCCAAGCTTTTTTTATTTGCTCATCACTAGCACCATCATTTAAGCCTAATATCTTCAAATACTCTTTCCTCACAAGCTTTTAATCTTCTTTAATTAATTAAATAAACAACTAAAAATTGTTTTATCCATACATAATATAAAAAATTAAAAATGATGCAATTGGTTAATTTTTATATTTGCAAAGAAATTACGTGAAACTTCAATTGGTTAAAATATGTCAAACAATTTATTAAAAGGAAAAAGAGGGATTATTTTTGGAGCTTTAAATGAGCAATCTATTGCTTGGAAAGTGGCTGAGCAAGCTCATGAGCAAGGAGCAACGTTTGTGTTGACAAATGCTCCGATAGCAATGCGAATGGGAGAGATCAACAAATTAGCTGAAGACACTGGAAGTCAGATAATTCCAGCGGATGCAACTAGTGTCGAGGATCTAGAGAATTTAGTTTCACAATCAGTTGAGATATTGGGAGGGAAGATTGATTTTATCTTACACTCTATCGGTATGTCCGTAAATGTGAGGAAAGGAAGACACTATACAGATGAGAAATATGATTGGACCATGAAAGGCCTAGATGTTTCTGCATTATCATTTCACAAGGTGCTTCAAGTTTGTAAAAAAATGGATGCAGTAAATGATTGGGGTTCTATCGTGGCATTGACTTATATTGCTGCGCAAAGAGTATTTCCTGATTACAATGATATGGCGGATAATAAATCTTATTTAGAGTCAATAGCTCGTAGCTTTGGTTACCATTATGGTGTTGATAATAAAGTACGTATAAATACAATTTCTCAATCTCCTACAATGACCACTGCAGGCAGTGGAGTTAAAGGTTTTAATGAGTTTATTAATTATTCAGAGGCAATGTCTCCACTTGGGAATGCAACTGCTTTAGATTGTGCCAATTACTGCATTGCAATGTTTTCTGATTTGACTCGATATGTTACCATGCAAAATCTGTTTCATGATGGAGGATTTTCAAATACGGGTGTGACTAAAGAAGTGATTGATAAATTTTCGGATTAGTTAGTATTACATACTTTTCAAAAGGTCATTCTAAAGTAAAGGATGGCCTTTTTTTATGGGAATTATTTTTTCGTATCTTTTTGGAATATAGTTAAATATGAAGCCAGGTAAAAAAGCAATCCATGAAAATCCATGTTCCGAAACATGGCAGGATATGGAGGGTTTCTCTGAGGAAAAATTTTGCGGAGTATGTAATACCAAGGTTTATGATTTGTCAGAGAAATCTCTGGAGATAATTGAGTCGGATTATATCAATAAAGATATTTGTGTAAAAATGACAGAAGAACAAGTAGATGCTTTTCGTTATGTTCATCCAATTAAACGTTTTGCAATAGCTGCTTTTTTTATTTTTGGAACTTCCCTTTTTATAATAACTTATGGTCAAGAGCTCGCTGATTCTATACCAATGTATAAGTCCAATGAATGCAAAGCTTTTGGTAGGTTTGTTTTCAAAAAATCAACTAGCCAGGTAATAGGAAAATCCGTTGTGATTGAAACTGAAACCAATATATATACGGCAAAAACAGATGAGAAAGGAAGATATGCCATTGCACTGCCTTATGGAACGAAAATAACAAAAATTGACAAACAAAATGTTACTATTTATATTGGCAATAAAAAGGCGATCAATTTAGGTAAAACGCGCCTTACAATGAATAGATTCGGGTTAATCGGATGTCCATCATTTTGATTTTTAGTTACAATAATTCCTTTTACTTTCAAGTAACATACCTACATTTGTAATATAATGGGATTATTTTCAAAAGATAAAGGCGAGACGATTAATTGGAAAATACTTCAAGCAGAAGCTCAATTGACGGAATTTATCACGCTTTCTAAACGCAAGCCAATAGCCATATTTAAGCACAGTACCAGGTGCTCTTTGAGTTCTATGGTCAAGTCTCGTTTAGAGAGAGGTTGGAATATTGACGATAATGATATTGAGATATATTATTTAGACTTGTTAAACTATCGCAATATTTCGGATGAAATTGCTTCGGCTTTTAATGTAGAACACCAGTCTCCTCAATTGATAGTGTTGAGTCAAGGAGATGTTTTGTACCATGCTTCTCATGGAGAAATTGACGCAGGAATTTTAAAGAAAAGTATCGAAAAATGACTCTCTAGATAGGCAATAAAAAAGCCACTGAAAACAGTGGCTTTTGATAATCTTGAAAGTAGTTAGTTATCTCTTGTCTAATTCAACAAATGGTCTATTTGTTTCACCATTGTAAACTTGCCTTGGTCTACCAATAGGTTCTCCGTTTAATCGCATTTCTTTCCATTGCGAAATCCAACCTGGTAATCGGCCAATAGCAAACATTACAGTAAACATATCTTTAGGTATTCCTAAGGCTCTGTATATTATTCCAGAATAGAAATCTACATTTGGATATAAGTTTCTCGCTTTAAAATATTCATCTTCTAAAGCAACTTTTTCTAGTTTCTTAGCGATATCTAAAACAGGATCTTCAATTCCCAAAGCTCCTAAAACATCATCCGCAGCTTTTTTGATAATTCTTGCTCTAGGATCAAAGTTTTTATAAACTCTGTGTCCAAATCCCATCAGACGGAATGAATCGTTTTTATCTTTTGCTTTTAAGATGAATTTATCGACGTCTCCACCATCAGCTTTAATAGCTTCCAACATCTCAATTACTGCTTGATTAGCACCACCATGCAGAGGTCCCCATAAAGCAGAAACGCCTGCAGAAATAGATGCAAATAATCCAGCATGCGAGGATCCAACGATTCTTACAGTAGAAGTTGAACAATTTTGCTCGTGATCAACGTGTAATATTAATAATTTGTCCAATGCATTAACTATTTCTGGGTTAATCTTATATTCCTCTGTGGGTATTTCGAACATTAACCTCAATAGGTTTTCTACATACCCTTTAGAATTATCATAATAATTCAGTGGAAGTCCAACATGTTTTTTGTAAACCCATGAGGCAATGACCAAAAATTTACCGAGCATCTTGCAAACAGCATTATATAACTGAACTTCAGAGTTAATGTCTAGTGATTTTGGATTGAATGCTGTAAGTGCACTAGTAAGTGAGGACAAAACTCCCATCGGATGCGCTGATTTCGGAAATCCATCAATAATGTTTTTCATTTCCTCATCAATCATTGTATGCTTTCGGATATCGTTTTCGAATTTCGTTAATTCGGTTTTAGATGGCAAGTTTCCAAAAATTACTAAATAAGAAGTTTCCAGAAAATCAGCATTATCAGCTAAGCTTTCTATTGAGTGACCTCTGTATCGTAATATGCCTTTTTCACCATCTAAATAAGTGATTTCACTTCCACACGAACCGGTGTTTTTAAAACCTGGGTCAATGGTTATGTATCCGGTGCTTCCTCTAAGTTTTGAAATATCAATTGCTTTCTCATTCTCTGATCCTTCAATAATAGGGAATTCAAACTCTTCTCCGCCAAGTATTAATTTTGCTGTCTCACTCATGTTTAAAAAGGTTTTTTGTTTTGAAAAATTGAAGCGTAAAGGTAAGCAAATTGTCAAGTTTTAAAAGCTTTTCGCCATATAAAATATTTTGACATAGTTTTGGTTTAAATTGTTTTTCAGAATAAAATAGAAGTAGCAATAGATTATCTTAAAATTTTTCTAACAAATGCAACCGTAAAATAACTCATCATAAATACACCAACCCATCCTTCTAGTGGCGCTATTATTTTGAAAAATCCCTCTGGTGTGCATTCTCCATATCCAATAGTTAAAAACGTAACCGCACTGAAGTAGAAAGAATCTATTATTTTTTCCCATGCCGACATGTTTTCAGTGATACAACTAATTTGTCCATGCCCTGTTAATTCGAAAAGCACATAAAGTAAGCTATAAAGTCCATAAACCATATATATGCTAAATAAAACTCTGAATGGACTTGTTGCATAAAGTCCCATGTAATCAAAGACAAGTTTTTGTAAAAAGGCGGATGGGTATACCCAAATTGCATTCCACTTGTTCTTTTTGATTTTGTCTATCGTTTTGTATGTGAGCTCAAAACGTTTAAATTCAACATAGGCTTTATCCTCATCGTTGTATTGACCAGAATCATGAAAGTCTTCTTTTAGAATTCGATACTGATCTGCTTTTTGGAGGGGTGTAGTTTTGGTTTGTTTGCCAATTAGTTTGGGTATGTTGTTGAACCTCCATGAAACAAATATTTTACCTAAATTTTTAACACCGTAGATATATAAAGTGTCAATATCAACTTTGGAAACACCTGGTTTTAGATCAATAATGTCTCTAATTATTGTATTGGATAAATCCAATACTTTGCATTTTTCTACCCGCATGTCAGCGTAATTAGAGAATCGACAATTCTTAAATGAAATTTTCCTGGCTTCTGCTTTTAACAAAGAAATGTTTCCACTCCCAAATTCTGTTTCATCAAAGATTACATCAGCATCACCAAATAGGGCCATCTTGAAAGAAATAGCACCAGAGCCAAATTTGGCTCTTCTAAAATTAACTCTTTCATTTTTATGCTCCATTTCTTCAAAAGAAACATTCGCATTACCAAAATCAGCTCTTCTGAAGTCTAGTTTGCCATTTCCAAAATCAACTTTACTGAAATCAACCCTTTTGCCATTAAAAGTTACTTTATCAAAAAAAATGTTGCCATCGTTGAACTTGGAAAATTGAAAATCGACATTTCCATCGCCAAAGTTTACATTTTTAAAATTGGCAATTCCCTTTTTAAAGTCTGCATTGATAAATGAAATATTTCCGTTAATAAAAGAAGCGTTTTCAAATGTAAATTTCCCATTTCCAAAGTCTACGTATTGCCAACTGTTATTTCCTTCGCTATAAGAAGTGTTCGAAAAATCTACATCAACATCAGTAAAAATACTTCTGTAAAAACTTAAATTTCCTGAACCAAAATGCGCACTTTCAAAATGCGCTTTTTTACCTTTAAAACGGCAACGGGTAAAATCAACAGTTTTGTCAGATTCGAAAAAGGCGTCTTGTGCACAAAAGTTATTAATTTCAACAAAAACATCGTTTTTAAGGTTAAATTTTTCCCGATAATGATTCGAAGAGAAATTACTTATATAACAATTTGTTAAATCGATGTCTTCACCTTTATTTATGCTCTCATATAGAGAGTTAATATCAATAACTCCATATTTCCTTTTTTCTATTATGTTTTTATTGCTATCACGGAAGGTAATACGAGCTGTTTGTTCACACTTTCTATCATTAGCAAAATCGAAAGATTCGTCTGTAATTTTAATGGTGTATGAAAAAACAACTCTATTTAGCTTCATAATGTACTTTTATTAAATTTACTTTACCTCTAGTAACGCATTTTCAATTAGTAAAAGCAAATGACTTTTATGCGCTTTTGTTGAAATATCTCCTGCGGAATTATTAGCCATTTTTTTAATCAAGTTTAAATGATAAATAACATTAGATCTAACATTGTTGATGTGCATTTTGCTTTTGGGGCCGGTTACCATTTCAATTAACATTTTTGTATATTCTATTTGTAAATTTTGTCTAAAAGAATTTACAGATCCAGAGATATCACTTTTAAAAATACTATTACTTAGATCAGACATGAAATTTGCTAACTTATATGAATTCCCATATAATTCTGAATTGACAATACGTTGAAGCGTATTTCTGTGCAACAAATGGCTTAGAATATTCTTTTGATTGGTCAGTATTGCTTCATGAATTTTTGGATCTTCACCGGCTCCGAAAAAGTTAAATCCCCTTCGTTGTAATTGAAGGTAGTTATAAATTTCATTTGGAAAGGTAAATGCATCAGGAGAAAATACATATTCATTTAAGGCAGCCATTGCTTCTTTTTGTTTTTCTAGAGGAACTGGAATAAAAGGTTTTGTAGCTCCTTCCTGACCAATAAATGCTCTATCGACATAAACGCCACCAATGTATCTAGAAATAGTTGTAGCCGCTTTTGCTTGCTCCCGCATTAAAGAATAGTATGAAATACGATGATCATGATAAGATTCTCCCTCATCTTTTAGGTTTTTCAATAAACTGGCACCTACTATTTGAGTAAGTTGAATTCTTTCGGTTGAATAGGCGATTGCATCGCTTGTTAAGTCTCCTACATTTACTCTAGGATCCATTGCTTTACCTGGAGATCGCATGTCATCTGCATCATTTCCAAATAATAAATCATGTTGTGTAGACTGCGCCAATAAATCATTTGTTTCTTTATCTGTTCGTCCTGTTTGATATGCAAATTTAATTGCCCACATATCATAAGGGCCAGGTCGCGTTGTCCAATATTGACCTTGTTTTGTGTTATCCAAAGCAAAGTTGACCGATGGATAGTCCATAACAGATCCAATTAGGCCAATTTTTGAGGTTATTTCGGTATTGTGAATATTTGACAATGAGTGCAACTGACTGGATTTCATATTGTGGTTTAATCCTAAAGTATGTCCCATTTCATGCAGCACTAAATAGTACAAGAATTGTTCAATAATGACGCTTTTTTCAATTTGTTCAGCTCCCAATGTTTTTAATGCAAAATTGGCGAATACGTTATCCATTTGAGCCATATTTCCTGCAAAACACATTGTGTGACTAGAATGTGCTAAATCGCCTGGAAGTTCATTATTTTCTTGGCTATTTTGACCTAGTAGTTTTTCTACATGAATTTGATTCGTTAATGATCTGTATTCAAACATTATGTCCGCGCCTAAAATCTCTCCCGTTTTAGGGTTTACAAAACTTGGTCCGTATCCACCAAATGGTGGTTTAGGTGAAGATGTCCATCTTAATACATTATAACGAATATCTCCAGCATCCCAATCTGCTTTATCGGGTTGCTGCTTAATTACGATAGCATTTTTAAATCCAGCTTCCTCAAAAGCAAGGTTCCATTGCTCACCTGCCTTTTTTATGATGGGTCTAATTTCTTTCGGTGTTGTATTTTCCATCCACCAAACAATTGGTTTAATTGGTTCTGAAATAGCTGCAGTGGGGTCTTTCTTTTTTAAATTCCATCGATGCACTAAATCCCTATAGTTTGCAGAGTGGATAGTTGTCATGTCGGTTACCTGAGTTGTGAAAAACCCTACACGTGGATCATCAATTAAGGGTTCATAATCATTATTGGGCATTTCAATTAGGCTATGATATACTTTGATGCTAACATTCCTTCCATCTGCTACAGATCTTGTTCCATTATTCAGTGTATTTGATTTAGAATATACGTACTCAATTGCTAAGTCTGTATTAGCGGGGTAATTTCTTATTCTATTAATTTTGGTTTTATCCTTATTTAAATTTCCTAAACCAAAAGCATAAGGAGACTGTTTTGGACGTTTTGCCGGTTTGATCTGCGAAAAAGTTTCGTTCAAAAACAACTTATTCGCATCAATTAAATAAAGACCTTTATCTGCATAGGTGTTTTCAATTTTAAGACTAGCTAAAACACCGCTACTCATATTTGCATCGGCGGACTTTGAAACTGCATTTTCAGGATCAAAGTAGGAAGAAGTGTTTTGATAAATAAGTTGAATTTTATCGAAATACTTTTCGATTTTAAAAACCTTTGCGTCTCTGTATGAACCTCTGAAAGCTCCTACTTCAGCAATTCCATCTGCAATCTGACTAAAATAAATATATTCTTTTCCGATTTGATCTTCTTTAATTACCATTTTAATGTCTCCCGTAACACTATCTTGATAAATTGCAAAAAGCCCATCATAAAGCATGCTTTTTTTTGCAATATCGATTATTGATTTTTTGTCACCTTTATTTTTTGCGGGTGCTTCGGTTTTATCTTTTTTAGATTTCTTGTTTTTCTGAGCACAAATAGGCAAAGCAAATAATATAGATAAAAACAAAAGGATCGTTTTGAAAACATTTTTATTAAAAAGACTAGGAGTTGTCATAAGTTAATTCTTCGTTTAGTTCAAAAGTGAATGTCCCAAATATAACGAATGAGCACAAGATATAAATACCTTATTCAA
>JAQWQH010000141.1 GCA_029244805.1 Flavobacteriales bacterium | reverse complement strand
AGATATATTAAAAGCCATAAATCCTATTTTTCATTACGATCAAAACCACATCACTTTTGATTACATAGGTATTAGCATGGTAAATAATCAAAAAATCAAATATTCCTATTGGCTAGAAGGCTTTGATGAGAATTGGTACCTCACTTCACAAGCATCAATAACCTATCCCAATATAGCGCCTGGAAGCTATGTTTTTCACATAAAAGGAATTAATGCAGACAAAATAGAAAGTGAGATACGCAGTTATTCATTTATTGTGGCACCTCCATTTTGGGAAACCTACTGGTTTTATTTTAGCATCATTGTTGTCATTGTTACTTTATTTTACATCTACATTAAGCTTAGAGAAAGGCAATTACGATTTACTAATCTCCGATTAGAAAAAAAAGTTGACTTAAGGACTTCGCAACTTGAAAAAGAGAAAGGTAAGGTTGAAAAACAACACCGTGAAATAACTAAAAGTATTAATTATGCTAAAAGAATTCAGGATACGATTTTACCCGAGGAGCTTTTAATCAAGAGATATTTTCAAGAGTTTTTTGTATTACATCAACCAAAAGATATTGTTGGAGGAGATTTTTACTGGTACAGATGCTTTGGAGACATAAGTGTAATTGCAACTGTAGATTGCACAGGTCATGGTGTCCCTGGTGGATTCATGAGTATGTTAGGAAGTTTATTACTTGACAAAATAATACAGCGAAATAATTTAGATACAGCACAAATTCTCAAAGATCTTAATAATGAAATAATCCGTGTGCTAGATCAAAATAGCGGAGGAGAGCTGCAAGATGGAATGGACATTGCTCTTTGCCTCATTGATAAAAAAAATAATCAACTCTATTTCAGTGGTGCTCGAAATGGTATTATTATTATCTCTGGTGACAAAATATCTAAAATTGATGCAGATTTGTTCTCTGTTGGAGGTTCATTTTCGAAAAAGAGTAAAGAGATGAAGCGTGATTTTAAAAATAACCAAGTATCTTACAATAAAGGGGATTGGGTGTTTATGTATTCGGATGGGTATTTTGATCAGCTAAGTGGCACAACTATGACCTCAATGGGTATGGATAAGTTTAAAGCTATACTTCAAGAGAGTATTTCAAATGATGCGGACAAAAAAGACTTTTTATTACAGGAATTCAATGCGTGGAAAGGTGAATTTCCACAGATAGATGATTTGCTGGTGATGGGTTTTAAACTGGAATGAATTTAAAAGGTACATCTAAAAGTATTTCTAATTCCTTTCCTCGATCTTCCATTATTGTATTGTCTTTTGGATATTTCCATAAAACACTTCCCTTATTATTTTCTAATCGAGAGAGAATCTGAATAAATTGTTTGGCCGAAGAGGAATTGAAATAGGTAAGTTCAAATTCTACAGTTACTGAATTAGCGCTATTTAATAAATATGAGTCAAGTTTGTTTTTTGTCTCGGCATAAAACCCCAAACTATCTTCCATCATCGATATTCCAGCTATCCTAAGGCTTCCATTTTCTTCATCAAAATGAATTGATGTTTGATCAAAGTTGTCTAAATCTAACATAGTAAGTTAATTAATAATTGGAATAAAAACACCCATACTTAAATAGTAGCCATCATTGTATTTATGTATCTCATAATCTATAACTGATTGGTTATATCTTCTTACATCAATTAATCCAACACCTGCGCCTGGGTCATCACTAAGTGCATTCTTTTTGAGTGTTTGCAGATAAACCTGTTTAAGTTCATCTAAAGAATAGAGGTTTAGTTGGTTTAGATATTCTTTAGTATTTGAGATTTCATCTTCATTTAAATAATTTCCTGTCGTGATATAGTATCCAGATTTTTTCTGACTTAAACTAAATACCCCTTCTATGAAATCATTTACACAACGACCATGTCTGGAAATATTTTGAATTAACTCTACTCCGGTATGGAATATATTAAAACTGTCTAATTCATTGCTTTTAACATCATTTTGAGTGTTGGCTTTTAAGATGCTTAATAGCGAATGAATGTTATCTTTAGAAAAATCACCTTTGAAATAAAACAATATATTTTTATGGATATTAGAATAGATATTGATGTTTTGGTGAATATCTATATTTCGTTCCGGATTTAACGGAACTCCTTTTTCAGCTGAAATATCAAGTTGATAATTAAATTGATAAGCGTTTTCCGCTAATTGTTTGAAATCATGCTGAATTAAATTTCCAGATTTCCTAGCCATATCAATAAGTCCTAGGCCTGCACCTCCTTTTTCAGAAAGTTCTGTTGATTCTAAAATCTCCATGTAAAGAATTTTTAATTCTGCTGAATTAAGCTTATTTATTTCTTTCAATTTAGAATTTAAAAAAGTAAAGGCTTCCTGATTAATTTGGTTAGATGAATAAATGTGCAATCCATCTGCGCTACATCTTACCCCAAAGCAATCTTTGGACTCTTCAATATCCTCTCCATGCCTTACAATATTTTGAAAAACCTCAATCATGAGGTAGGAAAGTTTTTTTCTTACCCGTTTATGACTAGTATGCTCGGCTAGCGAGATAATAGATTCTGAAAATGAATCATTGAAATCAGCTTTGTAAAAAATACTTATTCTATCATCAGAAAGATGAGCCTTTAGATCAGATATAACTTTTAAGTGGTTAAGAATGGTATTGAATGTTTTGTTCTGTGTGAATTTATGATGTTTTTGGAAAAATACAAATTAAATCTCCATATATTTACGGGGTAAACTATGTTATTAGATTGATTATTGTGGGTGCAATAATTAGGATCTATTAAAATCGAAATCAAATTGTATGATAGTGACCTCAGAAATTGAGCAGTATTTCAATAGGGAATAGTATTAATTGGATGCTTAATAGGTTCATATGTAAAATATCAGACTTTTTATTTTCCTGAATATTTTGTTTGACTTATTCTATTTTCTTCTTGATTTTTATCGATTGAATTAATCTAAAATAAATGAATAAAATAATTGCATTCTTATTTGTATTATCCTTTTCTGTAAAAGCTTCTGCTACTAATTATTATGTAAACGATGGGTCAATCATAGGAGATGTTTATACTACTGCTATCGGTAATAATGGAAATTCGGGTACTGCAGCTGCTCCATTTGCTTCTTTAACACATGCAGTTAATTCAATTGGGTTAGTTTCAGGTGACACTGTTTTTGTTGATGCCGGTTTGTTTTATCAATTAGATGAAAATCTCCTTTTTGATGTTAATAATGTTGCAATTATAGGTGCAGGCAGTTTGCTTACAGAGTTTGATCATGATATGGGCGGGGGAGATTTTGAAAGGTTCGGGACAATAACTGCTGATAATGTCACTTTCCAAGGATTTACAATTACGGGGTATGATTTTGGCGGAGATGCTTATGGTATATTGATCGATGGAGCTTCGAATGTTATAATAAATGATGTTTTAGCTCAGGATAGTATGCCTGGAGGTGGATCAGCTACAATTGTTATTCGCGGTGGTTCTTCAGTTGAGTTTGATGGTGGAGGTTCTAATTGTAATTCTCCAACGAGTGTTGCAGGTGGAGGTGTTAATGTAGAAGGAAATGGAAATAATGTTGTATTTAACAATTACTCATTTTCATCAAACTTTAAAGCGCTGCAGGGCGGTTCGGCGTTGTACATTGTAGGTGATGCAACCACAGCTGTAACCCTCAATAATTCAATTGTTGCAGACAATACAAATACTTCAGGTACTGGTGGTGCAGTTTTTATTTCAGGATCTGTGTTAAATGTCAGAGGTACATGTTTTAGTAATAATTCAACAAATTCTGGTTCAGGTCCTAAATATGGTGGTGCTATTACCGTTGGAAGAGGGGCTTTAGTGAATATATCTCAATGTTCTTTTTCTGGGAATAGTGTAACTAATTCCGGAAAAGGTGGTGCTATTTCAATAAACACCAGTTTTTCAGGATCTGGTTCTGCAGCTGTTGTAAATATCGATACATGTTCATTTACTAGTAATTCTGCTTCAAGCGAAGGAAATGATATATATCTCCGAGTTGGAAGTGGAAATGCTGCCACTCTGAATGTAAACGAATGCAGTTGGTCTGGAACTTCTCTGGATATAAGACAAGATAATACAGGCACAATGAATATTCAAAACTCGGGGAACCCATCAGCAACCGGTTCGGGAATTAATTTTAGTAACACGACTTCACCATCAACTTCTCCTGCCACAAACTGTCCAGTTTTGGTTGGTTCATGCTATTCGCCCATATGTACAAATCCAACTCCTTCCGGGAATTCTAGTCAATTATTCTGTTCAAGCGATTCACCAACGATTGCTGACTTATTCGTAACAGGTGGTTCCACTATTGCTTGGTATAATTCATCAACTTTTGGAACTAGCTATTCTTCCTCAGATCCTCTAATAGATGGAAATAGTTATTGGGCGGCTGACGAATCTCCAGGTTGTGATACTAGTTTTCGTTTTGAAGTAATAGTCAGCATTAGCGATCCAGGTGAAGCAGGATTACCCGGAGCTTTATCAGTTTGTCAAGGAACCGCACCACAAAACATAGAGTTGTTTGCCTCTTTAAACGGTATACCAGATGCAGGAGGTACTTGGACTAATTCTGGATTAACATATACGTATTCAGTTGCTTCATTAGGTTGTCCTGATGCATCCGCAGATGTCCTAGTAACGGAACAAGCACAGCCAGATGCAGGAACTTCAGGAAGTTTGACAATATGTCAAGGAACTGTTCCCGCAAATACTGAGCTATTTGCCTCTCTAAACGGAACACCAGCAGCAGGAGGAACCTGGACCAATACAGGACTTGTCTATACTTATACAATGCCAGCGACTTTACCATGCACTTCAGATGCTACAGCAGATGTAACAGTAACAGAACAAGCACATCCAGACGCTGGAACTTCCGGTAATTTAGCAATATGTCAAGGAACTGTTCCTACAAATGCTGAGCTATTTGCCGCTTTAAACGGAACACCAGCAGCGGGAGGGATTTGGACGAATATTGGACTTACCTACACATACACAGTAGCAGCGATTTTCCCTTGTACTCTGGAAGCATCCGCAGATGTTCTGGTAACAGAAGAAGCACAGCCGGATGCTGGAACTTCAGGAAGTTTGACAATATGTCAAGGAACTGTTCCCACAAATGCTGAGCTATTTGCCTCTTTGAACGGAACACCAGCAGCAGGAGGAACTTGGACGAATAGTGGTCTTACCTATACTTACACAGTTTTTCCAAATTTACCATGCCTTACTGCAGCAACTGCTGATGTTTTAGTAATAGAAAGTGATACATTAGCGCCATCCGGTAATAGCAGTCAATCTTTCTGTGCAGATGAAAATCCAATAGTATCCGATCTTGCAATAACAGGAAATTCAGTTCTTTGGTACGCTGATATTTCAAACTCTAACCTCTTAAGTTCAAATGAATTATTAATTAATGGAAATACATATTATGCGACACAAACAGGCATTGTCAATGGCTGTGAAAGCTCAACTTCTTTTCCAGTAGTCGTTACTTTGAGTGACCCTCTCTTAGATACCAATAACCACTTGATATTACCCTCATCTTGCGGTAGTAGTGATGGGTCAATTACTGGAATAACTGTTTCAGGAGGTCAACCATCCTATAGTTGGGAATGGACAAGCTTATCAGGGGTAATATCTAATGATCAAGACATAACAAACGCTAACGCTGGTTCTTATACAGTTGTTGTTACCGACGCAATTGGCTGTCAAGATTCAGTAGAAGCGCTAATTATTGTTGACAATGGAGCACCTGACATTAATGTTTCAACAGTAATTTTGATTAATGAGACATGCACTAACAGCAATGGAAGTATTACAAATATTGCAGTTACAGGTGGGAACGGCATTCTTTCCTATGAATGGTCTAATGGTTCTTCTATTGTATCAAACGATTTAGACCTTGTTTCTATGCCAGCAGGAACCTATACCTTAACAGTTACAGATGCAAATGGATGTATTTCTTCTGCAGGTCCATTTTCTTTGTCAGATTTAGTGAATCCCATTTTAGATTTAAACTCTTTGGTTTTAGAAAATGAAAGCTGCGACGAAGCAAATGGCAGCATCACAGGTATTTCAGTTAGCGGAGGTGGTGTCATTCAAATAGATTGGTCTGATGGGACTTCCTCAATTGGAAATACTTTGGACATAAATGGATTAGCTGCTGGTTCCTATTCTTTAGTTATTACAGATACAAATAATTGTACAGCAACTATGGATACAACCATATTTTCCGATCCGGTTCCAACTGTATTGGCAGAAGATGATTACGCTGCAACGGATCCATCAACAGAAGTAATAATTATTATTGATACGAATGATATTGGCGATGCTATGACTATTCAAATAGTAAATGGTCCAGAAAACGGTGTTGCGACGATTGATTTAAATGGTAACTTGACCTACACTCCGAATGATGGTTATTCGGGAACAGATAGTCTTGTTTATACCATATGTGATGAGTTTTGTTTATTGGAATGTGATAATGCAACTGTTTTTATTACCGTAGAAGATATAGTTCCGATACATATTCCCAACGGATTTTCTCCAAATACAGACGGATATAATGACACATTTGTAATCGAAGGATTAGATCAATATCCTGAAAACGAAATCATTATTTTCAATCGATGGGGAGATGAAGTCTTCAGTGCGGGACCATATCTAAACGATTGGGAAGGAACAACGACCAATGAGAAATTAAAAATAGCAGGAGACCAAGTAACGGAGGGAACCTACTTTTATATTTTAGATATTCATGCAGAAGGAATTCAGCCATTCAATGGTTTTATTGAATTGAGAAGGAATTAAAACTTATTGTTATGATGAAAAAAACATTACTCAGTATAACATTTACTATAATCGCCGTTTTTGGTTTTTCGCAAAATCAATATCATATTAGTCAAAATATGATGTATCAGCCATTTATTAACCCTTCAGTAATTGGGAGTTATTCTAATTTAAATGGTGCATTATTTTATAAAAATCAATGGACAGGTTTTGAGGGCGCTCCTGAAATAGCTGGTTTTAGTTTAAACTCTATGGTTAAAAACAGTAATCATTCTGTTGGTTTAACTTTGATAAATGATGAAATCGGGATAAGCAACATTAAAGACTTATCGCTAGCTTATTCGTACAAATTAAAATTTAACGACAAAAATTATTTGACTTTGGGTATTGCAGGAACCATGATTTTAATGCAATCAAATTTTGGTCAATTAGATGTAATTCAAATTGGAGATCCTGTTTTTCAATCGGATACAAAAACATTTGCAATGCCAAATGCTAAGTTCGGTGCGTATTATTTTACAAACAACTTTTATTTGGGGTTTGCAGTCCCAAATATTTTAAAAAATAAAATTGAAACATCGGGAATACAATCAGGAATTACAAGTTTTGATGCGGCAAATATCCATTATTATTTGCATAGTGGATATCAATTTGATATAAACGAAATTTGGGATGCGAATACCTCAATTTTATTTAAGCAGGTTTCTGGAGCACCGTTGCAGATAGGATTAAATAGTCAATTGGTTTTCAAAGATTTAATCGGTGCAGGATTATCTTATAGAACAAGTAAAGAGTTAGTAGCTATGTTAAATTATCGCATTAACCCACAATTAAAATTGGGTTATGCCTACGACTACAACATGGAGCAAATAGGTGCATATTCAAATGGTACGCATGAAATAATTGTATTATTTGAGTTGATTAAAGACAATGCTGTTCCAATTATTGAAGTTCCAAGGTTTTAAATATGGAGGTGAAGAATTTATATATTATATGTTTATTGCTAACTACCTTAAATGGAGTTGGTCAAGAAAACAATTGGGTGAAAGAAGGCGATTTTAATATGGATCATCATTTCTACAAAGAAGCGCTCATATCATACGAAAACGCTTTAGCAACAGAAATAGATTCTGTGGAAAAATTGCATGCACAATCTCAAAAGGCTTTAGCATATTATCGTTTGTTTGATTATGAAAATGCTGAGAAGCAGTATGCCATTATTTTAAAGAATGAGGTGATTGAAAATCCCGAGTCATGGTTACAATATGGGCATATACTTCGAAATAACGAAAAATATGAAAAGGCCATTGATGCATATGAAACCTATGGTTCCTACTCAGGGAAATATTCCGTTATCGATTATTATGAAAAAGCCTGCAGTTGGTCCATGGAACATAAAGACTCGATTCAAAATTATCATATTTATCAGACAAATTTAGAAACTGGAGGGAGAAGTTTAGGGGTTGGATACTTTAAAAATGGTTTAGTTTATAGTCAGTCTCAGTCAGAGGATTTTGATATTAAAACTACATTTTACGACATCTCGTTTGCAGAAAAGGAAAATGATTCTACTTTTAGGAACACCGTTGCTTATAAGGGCGAATTAAATCGCTCATTTTATGAAGGTTCACCAAGCTTTACAGCTGACCAGCAGACAATGTTTTATACTGGAAATGCTTCTGAAAGAATCAAGTATAAGGAGCGAAAACGAAGAAAAAAGGGATATCAAATTAGTTCAAAGGGTGTTAATATTCTTAAAATTTATAAAGTTTCTTTATCGGATTCAGGATGGACAAACAGACAAGAGTTACCCTTTAATAGTAACGAATATAGTTGCACCCATCCTAGTATATCAAAAGATGGGCGTTCACTCTTCTTTATTTCAAATATGGATGGTGGATATGGTGGATATGATGTTTACGTTTGTTACAAAACGGATACTTCATGGACAAAACCTCAGAATATGGGTCCTTCCATTAATACAGCATCGAATGAAATGACACCATTTTGTATGGAAAATGAACTCTATTATTCCTCCAAAGGAAACATGGGTTTCGGTGGCGCCGATATTTTTAAGGCTCGATTTAAAAATGGAGAGTTAGTGGATGTTAAAAATATTGGCAAGCCTTTTAACACAAGTAAAGATGATTTCGGCTTTATCATGCACGCAGATAAAGAACATGGATATTTTTCTTCCAATCGATCAGGAACTCATGGTTATGATCACATTTATGGTTTTGCAAAATTCGAAATTATTTATCCAGACACGATTAGAGGAGTTGCAATGAATCGAATTACAGGATTACCTATAAAGGGCGTTAAGGTTACTGTTGAACCTGACTTAGAAAATGTATTTCAAAAAATAAAGGAAACAGACCAAGGAGGTAATATTGAATTAATACTTCCCAAAAACAAAGAGTTTTTAGTTACCTTTTATGCAAAAGGTTTTGAACCAAAGGAAATATTAGTTCCTGCAACCGATAGAGACGATATTATAGCTCTTTTTGGGAATTTAGAATTAATTCCAGTAGCAAAGAAAGACAAGGTTATTACAATTGATAAAATTTATTTTGACTATGACAAAGCAACGATTAGAGAGGAATCCTTGCCTGCGTTAGAGAAAATTCTGGATTACTTAAATTATTATAGTCAAATAACAGTCGAATTAAGTGCGCATACTGATTCAAGAGGAAGCGATTCATACAACAAGCGATTATCACAAAAGAGAGCAGAGTCAACGGTTAAATGGCTTATAGATCAAGGAGTTAAAGCTTCTAGACTTGTGCCGAAGGGATATGGCGAGTCTAAGCTCGTAAATCGTTGTAAAAATGGTGTAAAATGCTCCGATGAAGACCATATGAAGAATAGAAGAGTAGAACTAAAAGTTCTTTAGTCAATACCAAAATACAAAACACCAAAATTCTACGTATATTCCTATCATTATTTTTCTGATCAATCATATTTAATATTCCTTATATTTGAAAAAATAAAAGGTCTGATTATGGTTAAATATGCTTTAAATGAGTTGATAAAGTCAATGACAATGTCAGAAAAGAGGTATTTCAAGATATACTCTTCCAAACACGTTATTGGGGACAACAATGACTATGTACTTCTTTTCGATTTTATTGATAAATCAAAGCATTATGAGGAAGCTATTTTACAAAATCAATCGTTCGTCAAAAATTTGTCCGCTGAAAAGAACTACTTATACAATTTAATACTTAAAAGCTTAAATGCGTTTCACGCTTCGCTTAATTCAAAAACTCAAATCTACCAATTACTTGAAAGTATCGAAATTCTTTATCATAAAGGATTATATGATCAGGCTTTGAAACTAGTCAAAAAAGCTTCAAAAATTGCTGCAGAAAGTGAGTTGTTTACGCAATGTCTAGTGTTAAACGAAATAAAAACTGAGCTACTATCTAAACAGTTCCTGTACGAAAGAGCATCAATGAACATCGTTGAGGCAAATAAACTCTTGAATACTATAGAGAACTTTAACTCGATTCAAGAAATAACTACTAATTGTTATGGTCAGCAAGTTAAAATTGGTCTTTCGAGATCGCGTGAAGATTCTAACCTCCTAGAAATATTTGTGAAAAATAAGAAAATGAACAATTCGAAGTATTCTCTGAGTAATAGGTCTCAGATGTACATTAATGGGTTGAATTTAACATATGCTTATTTTGTTGGAGATAAAGATCAAACTTTAAAGTATTCTAAGTTAATGACCGAATTATATGAAGAAAAACCCTTCATGATTGAATATTCTACTATAGGCTATGTTTCTTCTTTATATAATTTAGTAAATGCATACATTGATAACGGACTTGACACAGAAGCTATGTTTGTACTCGAAAAGTTGGAAAGTACCAAAGATAAATTTGGAATCCCAACTTCTTACAATATTAGTGCGCGCGTATTTTTTTATAGTAACAATATTCGTTTGGGTTTATATTTAAATCAGGATAGATACAACGAATCAAAAGTTCTTATTGAAAATAGCAATGCGAGTTTGGAAAGATATAAAGCATATGTGGTAAAACCTCAATTATATGAATACTACTTTTTAGTTGCTAAATATTATATAGTATCCGGTGAATATAAACATGCACTTAAATATACTAATATAATCCTGAATGATAAAGCTTTTAAGCTCAGAGACGATTTATTATCAGTTGTCAAACTAATGAACATATTAATTCAATTTGAGTTAAATAGAGATTTTTCGATTGAATACCTAACAAAGAATACGCTGAACTACTTCAAAAAAAAGAAGCGATTATATAAGGTTGAAAAGGAACTAATTAAGTTCATGAGTTTTCAAGAAAAAATTGAAGACGGAGAGGGTAGAGTGAATGAGTTAAAACAATTACAGAGTGCTATGAAAGAGTTTAAAAAAGATAAGTTTGAAAGTATTCCATTTAAATTGTTTGATTTTGAATATTGGGCGACGGCTAAAATTCAAAATAAACTTATTTGCGATTCTATTTTACCGGATTAAATTTACATGTCCGGTTCTTTGATTTAATCCAGAAACATTAGTTTGTCTATATTTTATGCGCCATACGTAAGTATCTTGTTGAACTGGCGTTGCATTTACGGTTCCATCCCAATATTGGTCAGCTAAATCGGTGTAAAATATAATTTCTCCCCATCGATTAAAAATCCACATTTCATAATGGTCTAGTAAGTTATCAGATAGTACAGGTCCAAATAAGTCATTAATTCCATTTCCATCTGGACTAAAAGTATTGGGTACATAAAGACTAAATAGGTCTTGAATTAAAATGTTCTCGCAAAATGTATTTTCGCATTGAAAATTATTGGATACGGTTAAACATATATCGTAGTTTCCACTTATTCCATCAAATTGGTAAAATGGATTGATCTCGTTTGAAAACTCCGTGCCATTAATACTCCATGAATTAGTAATATTGCCAATAGATGCATTATTGAAATTTACGAGTGAGTTATATGTGTTAGGAAAGTCAGGTGAAAAACTGAATCCAGCTTCAGGATATTCTTCTACACAAACAATAGATTGAAATGTTTCTGTATTGCTACAACCTGAAAGGGATTCTGTGGTTAAAGTGGCGTCAAAACACCCTGGTGTGTCAAATGTAATAAATGGATTACATAAATTACTAGTTTCCCCATTTGAAAAAGACCAATTACAATTACCATTAGTGCTAACAGTGTTGTTTATAAACTCTGCTGTAAGCGGATAGCAGCCGTTAATGTAATTTGCGCTAATAACAGTGTTTGGCAGTTCATTAACTAAGATTTCAATTTCTATATTAGCTGAAGGCGAACCACAATTATCCGTTAACTCAATGGAATAGACCGTAGAGTTCTGTGGTGATATATTTACACTATTTCCAGAGGCTGTCCATCCAGAGCCATCGTTGTTGGTCCATGAATAACTAAGGTTGTTGTCTCCTCCAGCTCCGTTTGCTGTTAAAAGTATACTTTCACCTTCGCATATGGAATCGAGATTGTTGCTTAGAATAGTTAATGGATCAAATAAAGAGATTATCATCTGATTTGTATCTGATGAACAATTGTTTGCGTCCATTGCATACAAATAAATTATTGTGTCGGTCAGCGGAGTAATATCAATCAGTGGGCTATCAATAATATTATTCCAGTAATATTGATATCCAGGCAGTCCACCCTGAGCAGCACCAAATAATGAGGCGCTAGAACCAATACATATTGTTGTGTCGTTTGAATTCGAAATTGATAACGGGGCTGGGTCTATAATTGTAATCATCGAGTCAATAACACATCCATTATCTTCAATTGTAACCGTAATATTACCTCCACATAGATTAGACTCGGTGGAGTTTCCTGTGGCTGGGGCCCCATTGAAACTGTATTGAGAGGCACTAGATGAATAAATTGTTATTGTGGCGTCACAAATAGTATTGCATGATGGAGGAGTTGCAATAATTGAATCATAACTGAGATTGCTTGGATACAGCTCCGGAGCGGTAGATATAGAGCAATTGTTATCATCTGTAATTTCAATATTATAAATATCACCTATGCTAAGGTTGCTAACCGAAACATTTCCGCCACTATTAGCAAGTGTTGTTGAAGAAAGGATTCCGTCTCCAAGATTGGTAATGTTGTAATTGCCTGTAAAAAATTCCGGATATCCACCTGAAATTGTATAGATACCCGAACTCGACAAGCAATCCTGCGAATTAGGAGCTACGATATCGTTTAAAAATGTTATTACTATTTCTGATCCTATGTCAAAGCAATTATCTCCGTTGTTATCTATTGAAGGTATCGTCAAATCGTCAAATGTAACTGGATAGATATAAATAGTTTGATTTGGATTATTGATAAATGGAGGAGTATATGAACCATCATTGGTTAAGGACAAGCTCGCATTTGCTCCAAAACCAATCAAGAATTCTATAAAATTGGGATCAGAAACGCTAGGAAATGCCCCTGGCATAGGAGAACTGTATACTGCATATCCAAATCCTTCGTTTAAACCAACACCAGGTAAGGCATAAGATAAGTTTTCTAGATTAATCGATTCATTCCAGCATAAAACAAAATCGTTGTTACTCGGATCACTTGTTTGAGCAGATGTTATTCCTGCATCGGCACCACAACAGATTTCTACTACAATATTAACTCCTAGAGAACTTAATGCACATGATGTTCCAAAAGTTCCTATCCATTGGTTTCCCACGACTAAACCTAATCCAGAAAGTGTTGTTGAATTTTCATAATTAACTGAATATGCCGTATAATTTCCATTTGTTAAATCCCCTGTGACGGAAGTCGTAGTGTAATTAACACTACCAGAGGATGGATCTAAATTAGAAACATTTATAATATTTCCAGTTGCATTATCTACGATAATTATAACCTCTTCGTAATTGGATGTCGAATTAAAATCAGGATTCATGGCAATAATAATATCATTTCCCGAATCTTCGCAAACGGTTAAAATACTGCTGTTACAAACAGTAATTTGAAGAGCTGTTGAAAATATTCCGCAACCATCGTTAATTTGGCTTATGTTTACGCCAATAATGGGTAGGATAGAAGGCGGATTAACGGTCTCATAGTTGAAGGCATAGGCATTATACGAACCAAAATTTTGGGTCCCAAAATCTCCAATTGGGCTCGTAGCAACAATGACACCGTTTTCATCTGTCAACAGATACAGTTGTGTATATCCTGCAGAACTATTGTGGTTACCTCCAGGAATTATTATCACATTTTGATTTGTTGTAAAATCGCAGGATGCAATGGAGCTTGCAGAAAGCATCCAAAGTAAAATAAATGTTGCTATGATTTTGTAAAACTTCATATACAATTACTTATTGCGATATTGTTCCAGCATCAGCTCCGCAAGTACAACCATTTGGAGCGGTATAAAGTGAATTAGAAACCAATGAGCAAGCTGGGTCCGACGAAAAGCTTGCATTTACATCGACTGAATTCCCATTGGCAATCAGTCCATTGAGGGTAATAGTTTGAGGACTAGCGGTTATTACAAAAGACTGGCCGTTCACATCTAATGTTCCACTTCCTGGAGCACCAGAATAAATTACTGTTATGTTTACACTGTAAGTATTGGTGGCAGGGTCACATGCTCCTGGAGTTGCGGACAAATTTGTAATGGCACAACTACAGGGAAGAGGGGCTGTAAATAATGCATTAGCGGTCAAAGTGCATGCTGGGTCTCCAGAAAAGTTTGCTGCAACATCGACAGGATTACCATCTGAAATTAAACCTGTGAGTGTAACAGTTTGCGGACTTGTGGTAATTGCAAAAGATTCACCATTTACATCCAAAGTCCCGCTACCCGGCGCATTGGAATAGGTAATTGTAATTTCAGCGGAGTATGTATTGGTTGCCGGATCGCATGGGCCTTCGGTAGCAGATAGGTTAGTTATCTCGCAATTGGTGCATGATTGCCCAGTAGAAATGGTGTAAATGCATGCAGATGCTCCAGAATTTGCATTTGCATGAAAAACAATTTCTTCAACACAACCGGATACAGTTACTTGAATAGGGATACAAATATCATTGGTAATAGCTCCCCACATAGCACCAGTTTCAAAACTTAAAACATTGGTTTGTCCCATAAATTGGTTCCAATCACTGTCATTATTGAGTGAATTAATATCATTTCCAGATAGGGATTGGAACGTTTCAGTCAGATTTCCGCATGTAACATCTCCGGGGGTAACAGTGTTAGTGGTTGGATATGCACCACCAATAATCACTGTTGGAGTGTTTAAAGATGAATTAAACTCTAATACATACCCGTAGTATGTAGCATCAAGACCTCCATGATCTATTCCAAGATCTATGTTGTAAGTAATACTTCCATCAGCATTAGTTACCTGGCTCGTTATGGTAATTGTGCTGTTGTCGCATGCTATCGAGGAGGAATTTATAAATAAAATAAGAATTATAAGTGAAAGTAAATACTTCATACAAAAGCGGTTTAGGTTTGAAAAGAACACCATAATTCGGCAGGACCTTGTTATGTAACAAAAATAAAGTTGAGCTACCTCATTAAGAAATTAGTATTATTAAAATATAAAAGGTCTGATTGTACTGTGTTATCAGAAGATGTCTTTGTTCGATATCAAAATAACTACACTTTGAAACCTTTATAACTCAATTTATTTGATGAACTTTAAAATTAATAGTTAAAATTACAAGAAATATCTTTGGTTCTCAAATAAGATTGTAAATGGGAACACTTGTATTTCCGTTATTTAATCGTCAAAAATCAGCTCTCCCTTGGATTCTTGTTCTTTAAATTTTTGCACCAACGCTAAAGCATCTGGAATAACATCGCTACATAATATTATTAACGAACCTTTGGCCGCATTTTTAACCGCATAAGTAATTGCTGTATGTTCCGAAGGAATGATAGTGGTTTTCTTATTTGGGTCTTTCATTTTAATGCCGTCGTCCAACATTTTTATGATCTCTTCTTCCGTTTTACCCCGCAAGCGTTTGTCTTGTCTAATAATTATTTCATCAAACATTTCCGCAGCAATACTTCCCATTTCATTATTGTCTTCAAGACGTCTATCTCCAATTCCTGCAATAATACCAACTTTTACAGTTGCATCTAATTGATCTACAAAGTCTTTGAGTGCAAGCATTCCAGCTGGGTTGTGTGCATAATCCAAAAGTATGCTAAAATCGTTAAACTTGAATAAATTCAGACGACCAGGAGTTTGTGAGGAAGAGGGAATAAATGTCTCCAGCGCTGCTTTGATATCTTCATTGCTTATCCCTTGGACATGGGCTGCTAATGTAGCCCCTAAAACATTTTTAATCATAAATTTAGCTTTTCCTCCATAGGTTAACGGTATGTTTTCAGCTTTCATTAAACGCATTTTCCATTCGCCTCTGCAAATTGTTACATAGCCATTTTCATAAATGGCGGTAATTCCATTTAAACGTTGCAAAGCTTTTATTCGTGGATTATTTTCATCCATGGAGAACAAGGCAACGTTGCAGTCTAAATTGCGACGCATATCATATACTAAATCGTCATCCGCATTTAAAATTGCATACCCATCAGTCTTTACGGTTTCTGGAACAACGGCCTTCACTTTTGCTAGCTGTTCAATTGTATGAATTCCTTTCAAGCCTAGGTGATCCGCATCAACGTTTGTAACAACTGCTACGTCACATTTTTTAAAAGTCAGACCTGCTCTAAGCAAGCCTCCGCGAGCACATTCCAAAACTGCAAAGTTTACTGTAGGATCTCTCAATACGAATTCAGAGCTTGCTGGACCCGTACAATCACCGGTCATTAATAGCCTGTTTTGAATATATACACCATCACTTGTTGTATAGCCAACTCTGTAGCCTCTCATTTTTGCAATATGAGCTATTAACCTTGTCGAAGTTGTCTTTCCATTAGTTCCAGAAATGGCAACAATTGGAATACTACCAGTATCTCCTTTCTGAGGAAATAATTTTTCGATTACCGGTGCTGCAACATTTCTAGGTAGTCCAATAGTAGGTGCTAGGTGCATCCTAAAACCAGGTCCGGCATTAACTTCGAGAACTGCCCCTCCAGTTTCTGATAGCGGTTTTGAGATGTCGGTAGTGGCTATATCGATTCCGCAGATATCCAAATCAATAATTTTTGAAATTCTTTCCGCCATACTAACATTCGCTGGGTGTATAATATCAGTGATGTCTTCAGCGGTTCCACCAGTGCTTAGATTTGCAGTGTCTTTTAGAATTAATTTTTCACCATTGGGAATAACAGATTCTAAAGTGTATCCAGCATCTTTGATAATCAATTCCGTTAACTCGTTAACAGTTATTTGAGTAAGTACATTTTCATGTCCATAACCTCGACGCGGATCTTTATTCACTTCATCAATGAGTTCCTGTATCGATGATTTTCCATTTCCGATAACATGTGCTGGTGTTCTTACGGCACCTGCTATTAATTGGTTATTTATCACAAGTAACCTGTAGTCATCACCAACAATATATTTCTCAATAATAATAGCTCCACTTTTAGAGCTATTTTTAGCATGACGAAAAGCCTCTAAGGCGTCATCGTAATTTTGAATATCCACTGTGATGCCTCTACCATGATTACCGTCTACCGGTTTTATCACCAATGGGTAGCCAACATATTCGCAAGATTCTTTTAGACTCCTTTCTCTTCTTATTATATCACCTTTTGGAACTTCTATTTCTGCTTGTTCAAGAAGGTACTTTGTGTCTTCTTTATCACATGCTAATTCTACACCAATACTACTGGTCTCACTAGTTACGGTTGCTTGAATTCGTTTTTGATTAGCTCCATATCCTAATTGAACCAGGGAATATTTATTTAGGCGGATCCATGGGATTCCCCGAGATTCTGCCTCTGCTACAATCGAACCTGTACTTGGACCAAGGCGGTCTTCATCGCGCAATTCACGCATTGTTTGAATATCATCGGCTAAATCATAATCTTCTCCTGCTATTAAAGCCTCACAAATTTTAACAGCTGACTTTGCAGCAAATATCCCTACAGACTCTTCCATGTAAGAAAAAACAACGTTATAAACACCATATTCTCCATAATCACGAGTCCTTCCAAACCCAGTATCCATACCAGCTAAAGTTTGTGTTTCAAGTGCAATATGTTCTATTATATGCCCCATCCAAGTTCCTCTATCAACTCGCATAAAAAATCCCCCTTCACAGCCTTCCGAACATCTATGAGAATACATTGAGGGAAACATTTTTTTTAACCGATCTGCAAAACCTTCTACTTTGTCTGATGGCTTTTCTTCCATATCTTCTAGGTCCAACACCATTACGATCAACTTATGCCTTCTTATCGACCAATAGTTTGGTCCTCTCATTGCGTTAATTTCCCTAATTTTCATCTGTTATCTTTTGTTTAATGTATTGGTAGTTTATAAATGTATAAATTTTTAAAGATAAAAAATAGTTTATTTTTGTAAAAAATATTGATTTTATGGAGCAGATGAAAGGTACACTTATCCCAATTGGAGGAAATGAAGATAAAGGAATTGCAGTAGACGAAATTTATCCTCTTGATTTTATTGATGACGGAATTTTGTATCATGTTGTAAAAGAGGCGGGTGGAACAAAATCAAACATTGTAGTCATTCCAACTGCCTCAAGTATCCCTGTGGAAGTGGGAGAAAGTTATTACAAAGCATTTGCTGCTTTAGGTTGC
>JAQWQH010000088.1 GCA_029244805.1 Flavobacteriales bacterium | reverse complement strand
ATCTAATATTGGATCAAGACAACTCCAAGACTTTGGAACAGGGGTTGGATTTGGAACAAAAGCTCAGGAAGAAAGTAAAGATGAAAACCAAAAATTTGTTATTCAAAATGCATTAAAAAAAGCATTTGCTCCTGAATTTTTAAACCGAATAGACGATGTTGTTTTGTTCAATTCATTAGCAAGAGAAGATATTCATGAAATAATTGATATCGAGCTCAAAAAGCTATTTACAAGAGTTGAAGATTTAGGTTTTTCTATTGAATTATCTGAAAAAGCAAAGGACTATATTGCGGACAAAGGTTTTGATGCTAAATATGGTGCAAGACCTCTGAAAAGAGCCATTCAAAAATACCTTGAAGATCCTTTGGCAGAAGAAATAATACAATCAAACTTAAGTGAGGGAGATATTATAAATGTTGACTTAGATGCAAAAACTAGTGAAATCCTGATTGAAACAGGAAAAAAACAGAAAGCAACTAAGAAAAAAAAGGAGGATGAATCTACCTCCTCGGAGGAGAAATAAATAGTACCGAACAAATAAAAAACGCCTTTCAATTGAAAGGCGTTTTTTATTCCCTATGTAATCGCACTCCTTAATATTGAAAACCAATTAATAACACATCATCCATTTGAGGTGTATCACCTTTCCAACTTTCAAAAAAGCGATTAATCTCTTTACTTTGCTGCGATATCTCTAATCGAGATACTTGATCTAAGAACTGGTTTAAACCTGATACTTTCATTTTCCTTCTGTTAGGACCTCCAAATTGATCCGCATACCCATCACTAAACATATAAACCAGATCACCTTTCATCAAATCATGTTCGCGTGTATTAAAAATCTTATTTTTCACCATAGTGCCTCCCAAGGAAAAACGATCTCCTTTTATTATGTGCTGTACACCCTTTCGGTATAAATAGATTGGACGCATTGCACCAGCGGTATACATCATATTGGAATCTGTGTCAACTAAACACAGAGATATATCCATACCATCTTTATTAGATTCAAAATCATCATTTTGCTGAAGAATCTCAATCAAGCTATTATCCATATCTTTCAAAATCTTTCCGGGATCCAATATATTTTTCAAAACACATGCCTCATTCAATAGCATCATTCCAATCATACTCATAAAGGCTCCAGGAACGCCGTGCCCTGTGCAATCAGCACATACTATTAAATGTAGATGATCAAACTTTCTAGCCCAATAAAAATCACCACTAACGATATCTTTTGGTTTATAAACCACAAAGTTTTTCGGAAACATCTTATCAAACTCATTTTCTTCCGGCAAGATTGCTGTTTGAATTCGCTTAGCATAATTAATACTATCCGTTAAGTCTTTATTTATTTCCTCGATCTCTTCTTTTTGATGAACCACCTCTTTCGTTCTTAACGCCAATTGATGCTCCAATTCTTTTTGATAGCGCAAATGCCTACGTTCTCTCATTTTCACAATAAATACCACAATGAAAACTATTACTAGACCCATCATGATAATAAACCACCACTCCTTCCAAAATGGTTTTGCTATACTAATATTCACTGTAATAGTATTTCCAACTAGCCCATCTGCATTATAAGATTTAGCCTTAAAAGTATACTCTCCGTCATAAACTTTGTGGTATTTAGCTAAATTAATGACCGAATTCTCTGACCATTTACCTTGGTGTCCCTCCAACATAAATTGATAGGTAACCATTTCTGGTTTTTTCAAACTAACCCCTTTAAAATCAATCAATAGATCATACTCTCCATATGGCAATATTATATCCTGACCTAAAGCATACTCCTTTTCGTTTATTCTAATTTCAGAAAAACTTGTTATTGGAGCGATTATGTTTTGCTTGTCTTCAGAGGCATTGTAAAGTACTGCCCCATTTTCTGAACCAAACCATAATTGATCATTATACTTAGATATTGAATTCCTCAAAAACTTTTTGCTCATTCCATATTTAGCACCATAAAGTTCTATCCTAAAGTCTTGAGAAACTGAATTAAAAACAATTCTACTAAGCCCTCCGTTGTGCATAACCCACATTCTTCCTTTAGAGTCTTGTTCGATTCCGTAACAATAATTAGATGCCAAGCCATCAACAACAGATATGTTAATGATATTTTCACTAACTCTAAAAATACCATTATCAGAAGTACTTATCCAGATGGCACCATCGCTTGATTCAATTAATTTATTTACTGTTACAATGTCATATTCAGGCGTTAACCTAGTTTTTTCAAAAATACCATCATCAAACTTATTTAAAAATGCACTTCTAGCTCCAATAAATACATCTTCATTTTTTGTTATCAAAACATCACCTACAGAATTATGAGAAAGACCTGAAGAAACATCATAACTAACGATACCCTCGGTCTCTACATTCATTTTATAAACGCCATTTAAAGTGCCAATCCAAAGCTGATTACCAAGTGACTTTAGACTTGTTATTGTCAATGACAAATCATCTCCTGAAAGTAAAATTTCTTTAAATGAATTGGTCGCAGGAACATACCGATAGAGACCACTGTGCTCTGTCCCTATAAAAAAAACCGAGTCTTCAGTAAAATGCATAGCTGATATAACGTCATCAGGCAAACCATTTTCGGCATTAAAATATTTTAGTTCTTTTAATGTATGTTTATTCCGTACAGTTATTAATGCTGTGTTTGCAACCCAAATTTCATTCTCGTTTGCAAGAATGCACTTTACCTTATAGAGTTCCTTAGGATTAGCGAAATAAAAAGTAAATAAATTATCTCTTTTAGATGCAAGTCCCTCTCCAAAAGTACCTATCCACAAAGTACCCTCACGATCAATAAACATTGTATTAACCGCATCAGTTCTTAACCCACTTTTTGAATGATAGTTTTCCACTACCAAAAATTCTTTTTTATTCCATTTACATTTTAGCAACCCCGAACGCAGAGTGCTAATCCAAATAGCATCGTCAAATACTTTAACATCTCTGATTAAAATGTCGTCTGAAAAATTTGAATATTCAATTTTAGAAGTTAAAAAAACATCATTCTTCTTCTCTATCAAATACAAACCTGAATTAAAAGTCGATACAACAATCTTTCCTGTTGAGACTTCAATAATACCAGCCACTTGATCTCTTGGGATACCACTAACACCCTGAACTTTACTGAGAATTTTCTCCTCCTCATAGTACTTGTAAACGTCTACTCCTGCATCTGTTCCTACGAAAAAAAAACCATCCTTGGTAATCATGAATGAATGCAAATTTTGCCCTTCAAATTGATTATTGAAAAACTCAAACTTACCTTGTTCATTTACATTAAAAAGTCCAAAATCTTTTGCTACGAACCAAATCAAGTCATTTTCATCTTGATCTATGTCATTTATTACACTATTAATGCCACCTCCTGGATGGACTAAATCAAAACTAACACCATCAAAAATACTCACTCCCCCTGCTTGATGTCCGAACCAAATATTACCTGTATTATCTTTAAAACTGGATGAAATATAATTTTCAGCTAAGAGATCATCCGTATAATACATTTCGAAATTTTTACCGTCAAAAACTCCCACGCCTTCCCCAGTGCCAACAATCAAATTACCATTATCCGCTTGATTTATTGTATTAATAAAAGGGTTGTTTAAACCAACATTTTGATCAAATTGATCCAATTTATACTCTTGTGATTTTCGCAATAATTCATAGTCTTGCGCTTGAGAAAACAAACCCGTTGCGAATAACACTATAATTAGCATTACTCTTAGTATTCTATGATTGATATTCAGCTTCACGTTAAGACAGACATCCTAGATTACCCGAAATATAGCAAATCGACGACAATAAATAGAGTGTTTTCAGAATTATTTTGAACAGAATAAACTAGAAATTTGATAGAAAAATCGGTATAAATAATCACTAAAACACATCCACTGAAATAAGCTTAAATGGAATATCAATCATACCTGAATAATCTCTCCCAACTTCCTCCATTTCAACATCATCAATTTCGTAATACCAGTGAACCTTACTTCCCTTTATTTTAGATAAAAGCTTGAATATATCAAGCAGCACCACCGAGGTACTTGTATTGAAATATTCTAATTTAAGAACTAATGTTGTTTCTGATAGTGGGTTTATAGCATATTCATTTAACCAATAAATAAGCGTTCGGTAAAAATCAACAGTGTTTTCTGGGATTGAAACTCCCTCTAAATATAAAAAACCTGTTTGCGAATTAAAATCAACTTTAGGCGTTTTAGATGTTTCCTCTATAAATATACTGTCCATTCCTTAAATTGGGATTTTCTTCAATTAAATTACGCTTAAAACTAAATTCCAATATAAGTTATATTTTCGTAAATTCAAGAATTGAACAACCTTTGTTCTTATTTTTGTAGGAGATTAACTATTGTGTGCATGTCAAAATTTACAATTAAAAATATAAAAGAACTTGTTGGAATAACCGATTCTGGCAGTTTATTGAAAAAAGGTTCAGAAATGAACAAGCTTTCCACTATTCAAAATGCTTTTGTAATTATTGAGAATGGATTGATTAAGTCATTTGGAGCAATGACAGATTTATCCTCAACAGAAAATGATAACTCTACTGTTATTGACGCCAAAAACAAACTGGTATTCCCAAGCTGGTGTGACTCGCATACACATCTTGTTTTTGCTGCTCCAAGAGACGAGGAATTTGTGGATCGAATCAATGGATTAACCTACGAAGAAATTGCACTAAAAGGAGGTGGTATTTTAAATTCTGCTGAAAAACTTCAAGAAACTTCAGAAGACGACTTGTACAACTCTGCAATGAACAGAATTGATGAAATCATAAAATTAGGTACTGGAGCAGTTGAGATAAAAAGCGGATACGGTTTAACAGCTGAAGCAGAAATAAAAATGCTCCGTGTTATTAAAAGACTGAAACAAAATTCAGCAATAACTATAAAGGCAAATTTTCTTGGAGCTCACGCAATACCTAAAGAATATAAATCCAATAGAGAAGGATATATAAACTTGATAATCAATAAAATGATACCGTCTATAAAAAGTGAAGGTTTAGCTGAATATATAGATGTTTTTTGCGAAACTAATTACTACACACCAGAAGAAACTGACCGTATATTAAAGGCCGGCATAGCAATCGGACTAAAACCTAAAATTCACGTAAATCAATTTACTACAATTGGAGGCATTCAGACAGGTATTGACAATAATGCACTTTCGGTTGACCATCTGGAAGTTGTTAGCATAGAAGATATTGAAGCGTTAAAAAAATCCAAAACGATGCCGACTTTGCTCCCTTCCTGTTCTTTCTTTTTAGGAATTCCTTATGCCCCAGCAAAGGAATTAATTGACAACAATTTACCCATAGCTTTGGCAAGCGACTACAACCCGGGATCTACCCCATCTGGAAACATGAATTTTGTTGTCTCTTTAGCTTGTATTAAAATGAAACTGACACCAGAACAAGCTATTAATGCAGCAACCATAAATTCTGCTTACGCAATGGGAGTTAGTGATATATTAGGGAGCATAGAAATTGGTAAAAAAGCAAATATTTTCATCACCAAAGAAATTAACTCTTATGCCTTTTTACCTTATAGCTTCGGTAGTAATCTGATTGAGACAGTCATTTTAAATGGAGAAATTCAAAAAAAAAGCGCTAGTTCTCAAATTGTAAACTAGGCTTTCTTATAATTATTGATTGACTGTTATTATGAATAATAATCTTTTAAAAATGCAGAAACATTATCATTAATTCTCTCCAAAACATTGGCGCTAGCATCTTTGTTAAACTCTTCTCCTGAAACTTTCTCATACAATTCAATGTATCTTTCAGTTACAGAATCTACAAACTCGGAGGTCATTTCAGGAATTTGTTGACCTTCTTTACCTTGAAAACCTCCAGCCATTAACCATTCTCTTACAAATTCCTTTGAAAGTTGTTTTTGAGGCTCATCATTATCTTGTCTTTCTTGGTATCCTTCTGAGTAGAAATAACGCGAGGAATCTGGAGTGTGAATTTCATCAATTAAATAGATTTTCCCATCTTTCTTTCCGAATTCATATTTTGTATCAACCAAAATCAATCCTTGTTCAGCAGCTATTTCTGTTCCTCTTTGAAAAATTGCCCTTGTATACTCTTCTAATTTTACATATTCAGCTTCAGCTACAATTCCTCTTGCAATAATTTCTTCTCTGGAAATATCTTCGTCATGCCCCTCATCTGCTTTGGTCGAAGGTGTAAGAATTGGCTCAGGAAACTTTTCATGCTCCTTCATTCCATCAGGCATTATTACACCACACAGCATTCTCTCCCCTGTCTTGTAGGTTCTCCAAGCGTGTCCCGTTAAATAACCTCTTATAACCATCTCCACTTTATATGGCGCACAGTTATGGCCAATTGTAACATTTGGATCTGGAGTAGAAATAACCCAATTGGGAACAATATCTTCTGTTTCTTTTAAAAATTTTGCAGCTAACTGATTCAATACCTGACCTTTATATGAAATCCCCTCAGGCAAAACAACATCAAAAGCTGATATTCTATCACTTACCACCATTACCATCAAATCATCATTGATGTTATAAACATCTCTCACCTTTCCGTGATAAACACTTTTTTGACCTTCGAAATTAAAATCTGTTCTCGTAATAGCTTCCATGTTTTGTTTTGTTGTTTCCATGATAGAATTATTAAATATTTTTATGCTTCTTTTTTAAACGCATTTATTATTTTGGTAACCAACTTATGCCTTATTACATCTTTATCATCAAGGTGCACAAAACCAATTCCTTTTACCGAATCCAAAACTTCAATTGCTTTCTTCAACCCGGATTTTTGGTGTCCGGGTAAATCAATTTGACTTGCATCTCCCGTAACTACAAATTTCGCAGTTTTGCCCATTCTCGTTAGAAACATTTTCATTTGACCTTCTGTTGTATTTTGACCTTCATCTAAAATCACAAAAGCTTTATCCAACGTTCTACCTCGCATAAAAGCAAGAGGAGCAATCTGAATAACTCCTTCCTCCAGATGTTCTGCCAATTTCTCAGCAGGAATCATGTCTTGTAAAGCATCGTAAAGAGGCTGCATATAAGGATCCAGTTTTTCTTTTAAATCACCTGGCAAAAAACCCAAGTTCTCCCCAGCTTCTACCGCTGGCCGAGTTAAAATTATTCTTCGAACTTCCTTGTTTTTAAGCGCTCTTACTGCCAGCGCAATAGCTGTATAAGTCTTTCCGGTACCTGCTGGACCTATCGCAAAAAGCATGTCATTCCCTTCAAGAACATCAACCATTTTTCGCTGATTAACAGTACGAGCCTTTACATGACGACCTCTATTTCCATAAACGATAATATCATCTCCTTTAGAATTACCTAGAACGCTAGCTACTTTGCCTCCTAATAAGTTCTTGATATTATTCTCAGTCAAATCATTGTATTTTTCAAAATGTTGAATCAAAAGGTTTATAGCTTCAGCAAACTCTTTAAGCAATGCCTTTTCCCCCAAAACCTTTATGTTAGCGCCCCTTGCAACAATTTTGAGTTTAGGAAAAAAAGATTTAATCAACTTAAGTTTGATTTCGTTAACCCCAAATAGATCAAGCGGATTAATACCAGATATTTCAATAATTTTCTCTTGCAATGATTCTTTCTTAATTCGGCTTTCAAAAGTAATACAATCCAAAGTTATAATTTCATTATTTTTATTCAATGAAATCATTACTTTTGAACAGTTTGTTTATAACATAGCATGAAAATTATTACATTAACAACTGACATGGGGCTAAAAGACTACTACGTAGCTTCTGTCAAAGGTGCTATATTGAGTGAATTATCAGATGCCAACATTATTGATATAAGTCATCAGATTGCTTCATTCGATATAGCTCAAGCCTCGTTTGTTATAAAAAACTGTTATAATGACTTTCCAAGAGGAACTATTCATATTATCAGCATAAGTCCCGGAAATAGTTCGGAAACGAAACATTTATTGGTAGAAAACTTTGGACATTACTTTATTGGAGCTGACAATGGTATCTTTTCATTGTTATTCGACAAACAACCGGATAATATTTTTGAACTAACCATTCGAGAAGATGAAAACACGCAATGCTTTCCTACAAAAAATGTATTTGCGAAAGCAGCTTGTCATATTGCCAGAGGAGGCACTCCTGAAATTATAGGAAAACGGACTTCAGAAATCAAAAAACGTCAGCTCTTTAGAGCAACAGTTGAAAATCATGTAATAAAAGGAACCGTTGCTTACATTGATTGTTATGGAAATATAATAACTAACATCTCAAAAGATATTTTCCAGGAAGTGGGAAAGGGACGTGAATTCAGAATTTATTTAACCCGTGCAGGTTATATGATAACTAAAATTCACCAACAATATAGTGATGTTCCGGAAGGTGAGAAAATTGCGATTTTTAGCAGCTCCGGTAATTTGGAGATTGCAATCAATAAAGGAGTCGAAGGTTCTGGAGGAGGCGCCAACAAGCTTTTTGGATTAAAAATGAATGACACAATCACTATTGAATTCAAAGAAGAGATAATAAAAACGCAAAACCTAACTAGCGACCATGATTACTCGAATAGTTAAACTTACGATTTCTCCTGCTAAAAAAGAAGAATTCAAATCCATATTTTTCACCAATAAAGATTACATAAAAGGCTTTGAAGGCTGTTTGCATGTTGAACTTCTTCAAGACAAAAAATACGATAATGTATTTTTTACATTTAGTAAATGGGAAGGGGCAGATAGTATTGAAAAATACCGAAAATCAGAACTTTTCCGAGGTGTTTGGAAAAAAACCAAAGCTTGCTTTTGTGCTCCACCTGAGGCATGGAGTACAGATCAATTATTTAGCTGATAAATTAATTTGGTTTCTATCCGTTCTGATTACTCGGCAATCTCTTGGAGTTTTTTCAATATGAGAATATGTTTTTTTCAGCATCAATGCTACACGGACTATTGTTAGATCGGATGACTTTCGCAATTTCAGCGTAAACTTCTTTCTCTATATCTTATTTAATAAACCTTTTTTATCATTCAAACATATCACTCTTTTCAAATGAGTATGCATTAAAGGTTCCAGTTGCTGTTGAAACAAGCTCATTTTTTTGATTGTATATTTTACCTTCAACTAATAATATCCTTTTTCCTTTCCGAAGGACTATACCAAAACCAGTCAATTCATCTCCAAGAAACACGGCTGATAAATAATTAATTTTAAACTCGATAGTGGAAACAACTTTGTTTTCAGCCTCAACGGCAGAGAGAGCAGCAACCCCCAGAACACCATCCATGAACCCAGCCATTGCACCTCCATGCATAGCCTTAGGTGTAGCTAAATGTGATTCTTTTACGACCATATTATATTCAATATGCCCAGGTTCAATTACCTTATGATCCATGTCAAACAAACGGCCAAAATTGTTGTGCCTATTATATATATCTAGAATATCCATTACTCTTCTATTAAAGAACAAAGAAACAACAATATGGAAAACAAGTACCTTAAAACAAAATATTCTCAATAAATCAATGAATTCAACCTCAAAATCGAGAGAATTTCTGCTCAATATTTCTACCTTTGCGGACTTAATTTTTTTGAAATGATAAAAGTAACGTTACCGGACAACAGTGTAAGAGAATATGAAAGTGGAACAACTTCATGGGATGTTGCAAAAAGTATTAGCGAAGGATTAGCTAGAAATGTACTTGCGGCCAAAGTAAATGGAGAAGTTTGGGATTTAACCCGGCCGCTTATTGGAGACTCATCGGTTAGCCTTTTATCGTTTAAAGATAAAGAAGGAAAAGCTACAATGTGGCACAGTTCTGCACACCTTATGGCTGAGGCTATTGAGTTTCATTATCCCGGTGTAAAACTAGCTATTGGGCCAAATATAGAAAATGGATTTTATTATGACATTGATTTCATGGATTATGAATTTGGCGACAGTGATTTAGAAAAAATCGAGAAAAAAATAATCGAACTTGCTCGCACTAAAAGTGAATACATTCGACAAGAAATTTCTAAAACTGATGCGATTAAATATTTCAAAGAGAAAAATGACGAATACAAGCTTGAATTAATTGATGATTTAGAAGATGGCTCTATTACATTCTACACACAAGGTGAATTTACAGATTTATGCAGGGGCCCGCACATACCGAATACAGGATACATAAAAGCTGTGAAGTTACTATCCATTGCCGGAGCCTACTGGCGTGGAGATGAAAAAAGAAAACAATTAACGCGTATTTATGGAATTACTTTCCAAAAAAACAAGGAATTGACTTCATACCTTGAAATGCTTGAAGAAGCGAAAAAAAGAGATCATAGAAAATTAGGAAAAGAACTTGAGTTATTTACATTTTCGCAACAGGTTGGTATGGGACTGCCTTTATGGTTGCCAAAAGGAACTGCACTAAGAGAACGATTAATTAACTTCATGAAAGAGACCCAAGTTAAATCGGGTTATTCTCAGGTTGTGACCCCGCACATAGGGCATAAAGATCTCTATGTTTGCTCTGGACATTATGAAAAGTATGGAGAAGATAGTTTCCAATCAATAAAAACACCAAACGAAAATGAAGAGTTTTTATTGAGACCTATGAACTGTCCGCATCATTGTGAAATTTATAAAGCTTCTCCTAAATCATATAAAGATCTCCCTGTGCGACTAGCTGAATTTGGCACGGTATATAGATATGAGCAAAGTGGAGAACTTCATGGCTTAACGCGCGTTAGAGGATTCACGCAAGATGATGCCCATATATTTTGTCGTCCTGACCAAGTTGAAGAAGAATTTAAAAAAGTAATTAAGCTTGTAATGTACACCTTTAATGCGCTTGAATTTGATGAGTATACAGCGCAAATCTCATTAAGAGATCCTAATAATAATGACAAATACATCGGAAGTGATGAAAACTGGGAAAAGGCTGAAGCTTCAATAATAAAGGCTTCTGAAGAAATGGGACTAAACACTGTTGTAGAATATGGTGAAGCAGCATTCTACGGTCCAAAACTTGACTTTATGGTAAAAGATGCTTTAGGTAGAAGCTGGCAACTAGGAACCATACAAGTAGACTACAATTTACCTGAACGTTTTGAATTAGAATATGTTGGTTCAGACAATCAAAAG
>JAQWQH010000086.1 GCA_029244805.1 Flavobacteriales bacterium | reverse complement strand
CCATAAACGCAACAAGTCCGAATGATAAGATTACTTTTTTCATGTATATTAGATTTCGTTTGATCATATAATTTTATCAAATATACATTAAATTAATCAAAAGTTGCTAGCACAGTTTGACTGCCAACTACATTCTGATTTATTTTAACATTTATTGTGCTTTTTAACGGGATGAAAACATCTATTCTAGACCCAAATTTTATAAATCCAGCTTCTTTATCTTGACGCGCTTCCTCTGCTTCTTTTCCAAAAAAGACAATCCTTCTAGCTACTGCTCCGGCAATCTGTCTGAATAAAATTTTTCTACCTTTTATGTCTTCAACTACTATGGTGGTTCGTTCATTTTCTGCAGATGATTTGGGATGCCACGCGACTAAATACTTTCCTGGATGATATTTAAAATATTTGACAATTCCATTTATGGGGTACCATTGACAATGAACGTTTAAAGGAGACATAAATATACTAATCTGTGTATATTTATCATTTAAATATTCAGTTTCTTGGACTTCTTCTATAACCACTACTTTTCCATCTGATGGGGCAAGTATTTTATTGCCGTCAATTGTTACTTCTCTTTTTGGTACTCGAAAAAAGGATACTATAAGAAAAAAGAAAATAATAGATGCACCTAACAATATTGACCATATCCAGACTATGGGGATAAAATAGATAAGTACAAAATCCAGTCCTACAAGCAGTAAGAAAAATAGTGTGATAATTTTGAAGCCTTCGTTATGGATTTTCATAGATGTATTTAATTGCTTAATCTTTTACTTATATCAAATCTACAAAATGTAAATATGCTAATACGAATGGTGCGGAAAATAATACTCCGTCAAATCTATCTAGTATCCCTCCGTGTCCCGGTAGAATGTTCCCTGAATCTTTGACGCCTGTGCTTCTTTTTATTTGAGACTCAGTTAAGTCCCCCAATGTGCCAAACACAGCAATTAGCAGTGAGCAAACCATCCAATGCAAAATAGAACTTTCTGTAAAGAAGGCAAATAAGAACCCTGTAGCTAGCGCAACAGTAGCTCCACCTATTGCCCCTTCCCATGTTTTGTTAGGCGAAATACGTTCGAATAATTTTGTTTTACCAAAAGTAGAGCCCGCTACATATGCTCCGGTATCATTTGCCCATTGTATTACGAAGAAGCCTAATAAAAAAACGTAATCATACCTATCGTTGATTTCCAAAACTTCTTCATAGGGAGAGCTATAAGCGAAAAAATTAAGTATTGAAAAAGGAATAATCACATACATTACTCCCATTACAGAAAAAGCAAAGTTTGATACAGGTGTTTCACTTTTTCGAAAGAGTTCAATTACTACTAATAATACTAACAAAGGGAAGATAAACAGTAAATAAGAGAAATCCCCATATCCAAAACTAAAATAAACGATTATTCCATAAATTAGACCGCCAACAATAGAAGAGATACTCTTTTTTGGCTTAAAGCCACCTTTTTCCATGAGTCTGAAAAACTCAAGTAATCCAAGTATAGAAATAACGAAAAAGAGTCCTGCCACGGAATATTTATTCCAAACAATGGCCCCAATCAATAACGCGACAAATACCGCTCCGGTGATTGCTCTTGTGAGTAATTCTTTCAAATTTGATTAATTCGTTTCTCCTTCTGGTTTAAATTCACTTTTATCTTCAGAATCAATTCCATCCGGTTTTATTTTGTCAATAATAGTTTCAGAAGTAGGTTTTGCTTCCTTAATATCTTCGCTTTTTTCTTCTGGAGTCGCTTCCGGTGATTTTGGTAATTTAACTTCCGGTTTTACTTTTACTTCTTCGGTTTTTTCTTTTTCTACCCAGGCCCTTTTCCCAAATACAGCTTCTAAGTCGTCTTTAAAGATAACTTCTTTCTCTAATAATTTATCTGCTAATAAATTTAGTTTGTCCTTGTTCTTTTCTAAGAGTTTTATCGCTCTTTGATATTGCTCTTCGATCATGTTCTTTACTTCATCATCAATTAGCTTTGCGGTGTCATCACTATAAGGTTTAGAAAATCCATAACCATCACCTTGAGAATTATAATAGGAAACGTTTCCAACTTTTTCATTCAAGCCATAAATACTAACCATAGCTGTAGCTGTCTTAGTTACTTTTTCTAAATCGCTTAATGCTCCTGTAGAAATCTTACCAAAAGTGACTAATTCTGCTGCCCTGCCTCCTAAGGCAGCACACATTTCATCTAATAGCTGCTCCGTAGTGGTAATTTGTCTCTCTTCTGGCAAATACCATGCAGCACCTAAACTTTTTCCTCTTGGAACTATAGTTACCTTCACAAGCGGATTCGCGTGTTCAACCATCCAACTAACGGTAGCATGTCCAGCTTCGTGAATTGCAATTGCTTTCTTTTCTTCTTTAGAAATGATTTTATTTTTCTTTTCTAATCCACCAATAATTCGATCAACTGCATCTAGAAAGTCTTGTTTTTCGACTTGTTTTTTATCAAATCTTGCAGCAATTAGAGCTGCCTCGTTACAGATGTTTGCAATATCTGCTCCACTAAAACCAGGTGTTTGTTTCGCCAAAAAGTCGATGTCAAGATCTGTCACTTTTTTCAGTGGCTTTAAATGAACATCGAATATTGCTCTTCGCTCATTTAAATCGGGCATATCAACATAAATTTGCCTGTCAAAACGCCCGGCTCTCAATAATGCTTTGTCCAAAACATCAGCTCTGTTGGTAGCGGCAAGAATAATAACGCCATTATTCGTTCCAAAACCGTCCATTTCGGTTAAAAGTTGATTTAATGTATTTTCTCTCTCATCATTCGATCCCATGTTAGGGTTTTTCCCTCTGGCTCTACCAATTGCATCAATTTCATCAATAAAGATTATGCTTGGCGCTTTTTCTTTGGCTTGTTTGAATAAATCTCTAACCCTAGATGCACCAACTCCAACAAACATTTCTACAAAATCTGATCCAGAAAGAGAAAAGAAAGGTACCTCAGCTTCTCCAGCAACAGCTTTTGCAAGCAGTGTTTTTCCTGTTCCAGGAGGTCCTACTAGCAATGCACCTTTTGGTATTTTCGCTCCTAAATCAGTATATTTTTTCGGTTTTTTCAGAAATTCCACAATCTCTTGTACCTCTTCCTTAGCCTCTTCCAATCCTGCAACATCTTTAAAGCTAACATTGGTGCTTTTTCCTTTTCCAAATACTTGAGCTTTCGATTTTCCAATGTTAAAGATTTGACTTCCGCCTCCTCCGGCGCCTCCTCCAACACGTTTCATAATAAATACCCATACAGCTATCATGATTACAATAAAGACCAACCAGCTAAAGAGCTCTCTTCCATAGTTTTCTTCTTTAGTTCCTTTAACTTCTATTCCATATTGATTTTCCCAAACGGTAATGTCGTCCTTTAGTTTTTCATCATTCAATATAGTAAAGAAGTAATGTGGGCCTCTATTACTACTTCCAAATAAACTTTTTTCATCAAGCGTTTTATGGGTGTCATTAGTCAATGATTCTTGCTTAATGTAAATCCGCACAATTTCCTTGTTGACGATCTCAAGTTTAGCAACTTGATCTTTTTCCAACATTTCAGTTCTAAACTTTTGAGGAGTTATTTCTCTAACTCCTCCATCCCAATTGAATAGGTTGATTGAAATAAGAATAACGGCTATAATAGCATAAATCCAGTAAAAGTTAAACGCTGGTTTTTTCCCTTTATTACCTGTAGTCTTTTTTGGTTGCTTGTTCGCCATTTTAATGTTTTTTCAATGATATTGTTTCGTCTGATTATTTAGGACGAATCAAACCAAGTTATATTGTAATGTCTTCAATTTTTTCTATTTGAGCATCTCCCCAAAGACCTTCAATATTATAAAATTCTCTGGCGTCACTATAAAAGACATGGGCAACTACATCCACATAGTCCAATAATATCCACTCCGCGTTTGTTTTACCTTCTTGATGCCAAGGCTTTTGATTAATGTCTGTTAGAGTGGTTTCAGCTATTGATTTTGATATTGCTTCAACTTGTGTTGAAGAATTACCATGACAAATAACAAAAAAATCAGTTACTGCACTCGGTATTTTACGTAAGTCAATACATACAATGTCATGCGCGTTTATCTCCTGCATTCCTTTTATAATAGCTTCTTTAAGTGCTTTAGAACTTATTTTTTTAGTTACTTTCATTAAGAAAATTAATTTTTTGTGCGGCAAAAGTAAATAATTCTTAATTAGAAACCCTTATTTTCGACAATTATCAACACCTTTTAGAATTGCCAGAAACATTGTACATAGGGAAAAATATCATTGAATTAGATGTAGTTGATTCAACAAATAATTATGCTTCTAAATTAGTCGCAAATCAGGAGGCTTTGGATGGTACAGTTGTCGTGGCTCATTTTCAAGGAGAAGGAAAGGGTCAAAGAGGTAATGTGTGGAGTTCTGAACCGGGTAAAAACCTTACCTTTTCATTGGTGCTTAATCCAAAAAGAGTCGCACCAAGCGAAGCATTTGTGATTAGTAAGATAGTTTCACTAGCGATATGCAAGTATATAGAAACTGTTATCGATGAGTATGTTTTTATAAAATGGCCTAATGATATTTATGTCGGGCAAAATAAAGTATGCGGAATTTTAATTGAAAACCAATTTAAAGGTAAGAATTTCGAATGTGCAATAATTGGAATTGGATTAAATGTGAATCAAACTAATTTCCAAAATTTGCCTCGAGTGACCAGCTTATTCCTTGAATCGAAAAATGAATTAGATTTAAAATCAGTGTTAAACGGACTTTTAAAAAGTATCGAAATATTTTATTTACGGTTTCAAAGAGAAGGTGTTTCTGCGATACATAAAGAATATCTTACCAATCTATTGTTTATTGATGAAATGCGCAGATACAAAACCTCGCAAGGAGATATTACAGGGAAAATTGTAAACGTACTTTCAAGTGGTCAATTAGAAATTAAAACAAAAGAGGGGCAGTTATTTAATTTCGACATCAAGCAATTAGAGTTTGTGTTTTAAACCCCTTCTTTTACTTTAACCAACCTGTCAGCCATATAGTCAAATAGGTTGTTTAGTGGTTTTTCAACCATCATTTTTAAGAATGGGTTAATGTCTGCTTCACATAATAGTTGTGCGTCACAAGTAGCACCGGATTCTGTAAGGACAACATTTAAGGAAAACGAAAATGGAGAATTTTCGCCACTTACCAAATGGATTTCATTGTGTGGTAATCCATTTTTGTAAACAAGAGTTAGTTTATACGTCTTTTGAATTTTGAACGAACATTTTTTCTCGTCAGACTCCCAGCTAGAAATTTTATCTTTTGGCAAAAGTAATTCGTAGTTATTTAAATCGGTTAGAAAAGTATAGCAATCTTCTGCACTACAGGCTACATTTACTTTTTTACTTTCTATTTTTGTCATACTGTAAAGTTCTAAATTTGATTCTGTTTCCAAGACGATGGACTTGTTCTCCATTCTTTAAGGGATGAAAGGTCTTTTTCATTGATATAATTAGAGGCTGTAGCTTGTTTTAGCAAGCAGCTGTAGTCACTTAAAGTAGTTAATTTACAGTTAGCCCCTTTAAAATTGTCCTGAGCAATGCTAAATCCATAAGTAAAGATAGCAGCCATTCCTTTAACCTTGCATCCAATTTCTCTAATTGCTTCTAGAGCATCAAGGCTGCTTTTGCCAGAAGAAACTAAATCTTCAACGATTACAACATTTTGACTAGAATCTAAAACCCCTTCAACTTTATTTTGAAGACCATGGCCTTTGGTAGATGATCGAACATATACAAACGGAACCCCCATTTCTTCAGCTACCAATGCACCAATTGCAATACCTCCAGTTGCAACTCCTGCTATTACATCCGGCTTACCGTATGTATCCACAATCATCTCAACAAATTGCTGCCTTATGTAGGTTCTTATTTTAGGATAAGACAATATTTTTCTGTTGTCGCAATATATTGGTGAGTTCCATCCAGATGCCCACGTAAAAGGTTTGTTAGGCTGTAATTTAATCGCCTTGATTTGTAACAAAAATTCTGCTACTTTTAACCCGCATTCTTTATTATTAAACATGTCTGCAAATGTATAAAGTTTTTATTAAGAATAAGCCACTATTCTTCATCGAAAATGGTGAAGATATTTCAATGATAGACGCTAAATTTGTGTATTCGATTAATAATGTTGAGGATAAAGAAATAGTATTGAATAAGCATGCCTCCTCGGAAGGCTATATATACGTGCAAGGAAGCAGCTTTGATCGGCTGTGGAAATTATTTTTTGGAAAACATAAAACAGTTCAGGCCGCCGGTGGAGTGGTCATTAATAATAAAAATCAAGTTCTTTTTATCTTTAGAAATGGTTTTTGGGATTTGCCAAAAGGAAAAGTGGAGGATGAGGAAGCAATTGAAGTTGCGGCTATCCGAGAAGTAGAAGAGGAATGTGGGATTAGTAAACCAAGATTAATTAGCAAGTTATTAATCACGCATCACACATATGATACTTACGGAGAAAATTGCATAAAGCCAACCCACTGGTATTTAATGAAATATGATGGTGATGAAGAATTGTTGCCGCAAGAAGAAGAAGGTATAACAAACGTAAAGTGGGTAAATCGAGAAGATATAGCGTCCAAGATGTTAAATACTTTTGGTTCCATTATAGACGTGATTGGAGCTTTTGAAAATAATAAAGTGTAATTTTATACACTAATCATAAGGATGTACATTAAAGTTATCAGTTGTCTTAAAGCTCCAAGTGGAGGTATTGTTGCAGAATTGCAAATAGATCAAGAAGGTTTAAAGGCAAATAGCGTTTTATATTCTGCTAATTCAGGTAAAAGATGGAAGGTAGAGAGCAGAGTACTATACAGTGCTTTTAGGGAAGTTCAAAAGAGGTTTCCTTTTGAAAAAATACAGGTAATCCGAACGGATATTTCGGACAGGAGTAGGGAAAAATTGAAATTAGAAATTTGTGCAAAGGAGAATAAAAAAATATTTCAATATTATATTAAAGCTGTTGGGCACAAACAAATCCCAGAGATTAATGAAAGTCTTATTTGTGCAGGATATTAGTTGTTTTTTCTTTACTGAACCATAAGCTAAATAATAGGTAGATGATAATTGTTTAAAGTCCATTTTTAGATTGTTTATTGTAAATAGTAATGAATTCATTTTTCATATTCTGATTCCTAGGACGCAGTCATGATTTGTTTCCAAAAACATTTTTCAAAATACTGAATACTACCTTTTTGAAAATTTTACCTTTGTTGCATATTATCAAAAAGAATATGGGATTTATAGAAGAAATGAAGTGGAGGGGTATGATTCATGATATGATGCCAGGAACTGACGAAGCGTTGAATAAAGAAATGACAGCAGGCTATATTGGTTTCGATCCAACAGCCGACTCGTTGCATATCGGTAGCTTGGTTCAAATTATGACATTGGTTCATTTCCAGCGTTCTGGTCATAAGCCTTTTGCTTTAGTTGGTGGCGCAACGGGTATGGTTGGAGATCCATCTGGAAAGTCACAAGAAAGGAATTTGTTAGATAGTAATACTTTGGACCATAACGTAGCTTGTGTCAAAAAGCAATTGGAGCAGTTTTTGGATTTTGATTGTGGAGATAATTCGGCAGAAATGGTGAATAATTATGATTGGTTTAAGGAGATGAACTTATTAGAATTTATCCGTGACATTGGTAAGCATATTACTGTCAATTATATGATGGCAAAAGACTCTGTGAAGTCTCGACTAGAAACAGGTCTTTCATTTACAGAGTTTTCATACCAGTTAGTTCAGGGTTATGATTTTTACTATTTGAACAAGAACAAAGGTTGTAAAGTTCAGCTAGGTGGTTCAGATCAGTGGGGTAACATTGTCACAGGAACAGAGCTTATCAGAAGAAAAGGAGGAGGAGAAGCCTATGCTGTTACTACACCTTTAATTAAAAAGGCAGATGGTAGTAAATTTGGTAAAACAGAAGGGGGAAATGTTTGGCTAGATAAAAATAGAACATCGCCTTATAAGTTTTACCAATATTGGATCAATTCAAGTGATGAAGATTCGGCTAAATATATTCGAATATTTACTTTAAAAACTCAAGAACAAATTCAAGAAATTGAGACGAAACATAACGAAGAGCCGCATTTACGGTTACTGCAAAAAGAACTAGCAAAAGATATTACCACTCGTGTTCATTCTGAGGAGGATTATAAAGCAGCAATAGATGCCTCTGAGATTTTATTTAAAAAAGGGGATGAAGCCATTGAGGCCTTAAAAGGAATGACCGAAGCCATTTTTGTGGATGTTTTTGAGGGAGTTCCTCAAGCAGAAGTCGTAAAACTTCAATTAGAAGCAGGAATCAGTATAATTGAATTACTTTGCGATAAAACAGGCTTTTTAAAATCAAACGGTGAAGCGCGAAGAGCTCTAAAAGAAAATTCTATTTCTGTAAATAAGGAAAAAGTAGATGAAACAAAAAAAGTTCTTTCCTCAGACTTAATTGATGGATGCTATATTCTTTTGCAACGAGGTAAGAAAAATTATTTCATAATAAAAGCCGTGTAGTTAAACACAGCTTTTATTTATAGTATAATAAGCGGATTGCTTTGTTTTAACCTTTTTTCAATTTCTTTCCTTTTACAACTCTTTGGCTGCTGCTTTTATCACTATTTCGTCTCAGTTTAATAGCGATGTAGGCATTCTTACTGTATTTGGAAGTAACATATTTTTCTCCAGCATAGGTAATTTGTCCTTGTCCATTTGGATTCCATTTTTCAGCTTGAAGCGAATATCTCCCTTTCATAGATGACGAACCAAAAATCAATGTTTTACCTTCTCCATTTTCGAATCGAATCGCAATTTTATTTTCGGAGATAGATTTTTCAAGAATTCCTTTTGTTCCCGATCTAAAGATTATTTTATCTGTACTTTGCTC
>JAQWQH010000070.1 GCA_029244805.1 Flavobacteriales bacterium | reverse complement strand
TTGTTCTGATCCATCCTCGGTTACGGTGGACGCAGATATTTCGGGAACAGGAATTGACTCAACTCAATGGAACATGGGTGATGGAACTATCTTTACTGATTCGACTTCCATTTCATATAGTTATACAACTGAAGGTATTTACCCAATTGAGGTTATCGCTTGGGATTTGACCTGTAACGTAAGTGATACAATATTTGATACACTAAATTTTATTTCTACTTTTTCTACTGCAACGGCAAATGCACCGGGGGATACCACGCTTTGCTCTAACCCTCCTTTTGCCATTCCTTTTACTTCAGATGGTTCAACACCTTATGTTTCATGGGATTTTGGAGATGGAAATACATCTACAGCTCAAAACCCAACGAATACTTTTGCTGCCGCTGGGACTTACACGGTTCAATTTATTGCAATAGACTCTAATACTTGTAACGTAGCAGACACAGTTCCTTTTACCGTAGAGTTAATTCAAGCGCCAACGTTTAGCGCTAGTTTTAATCTCCCAATTATACCTCCTTGTGCAGATCCAGATTCAGTAATGGTTAATATAGATATTTCCGGAACTGGAATTGATTCTACTCATTGGGATATGGGCGATGGAACAACATTTGAAGATTCAACATCTATTTCATATAACTATACAAGTACAGGTATTTATGACATTGTAATTACGGCTTGGGACTATTGCGGAGGGGATACGAGTATTTTAGAAACCTTTAATTTTATCACAGATAGTTCTTTAGCAGTAGCCTCTGCACCCGAAGACACTACATTGTGCACACTTCCTCCTTTTTCAATAGGCTTTACTTCTTCTGGAACTACGGCGTCACAATTCTGGGATTTTGGAGATGGAAATACTTCTACAGAAGTTAACCCAACAAATACATTTTTAGATAGTGGAACCTACATAGTGACCTATATTGCAATAGATTCTAGTACTTGCAATATTGCTGATACTGCTTATTTCAATGTTAACCTTATTCAAGCGGAACAATTTTCTGCTGAGATAAACTTTACACCTCCTCCTCCTTGCGGAGGAGATAGTATGCTTGTTGAACTGGCTTTTTCGGGAACAGCGGCAGATTCATTAATTTGGGACATGGGTAATGGAGATGTGTTTTATGCTGACAGTGTTGCTTATTACTACACTGAGGAGGGAATTTATAATTTAAGTTTAACAGCATTTGATTTTACCTGTAATTTAATGGAGGTTATATCTAGTGAAGTTCCTTTCTTTGGAAATATTAGTACCGATGTTATAATACCAAATGTTTTTACTCCAAATGGAGATGGGCAGAATGATTTGTTAACTTTTGTAAATGTTAATGGTTCTGAGGCATTTCGTTTAACTGTTTGGAATAGGTGGGGAAAAAAAGTATTTGTAACTGAAGATCCATTTAATCATTGGGATGGAATAAGTATGAAGGATAAAACGATTCATGAAGGCGTGTACTATTTTGAGATTTTATTCACAGATATATGTAGTGACGAGGAGCAAATAAAAACGGGTTTTGTACATTTGATGAGGTGATTAAATTCTGAGAAAATTTTATCATAGCGCAAAAGCTTAAAAAAAGCGAGTTATCACGTTTGGTTTCTATTCTTGGATTAACCAAGAGAATTAATTTATATATTGCATGTGTTATGAGACAATTTTTTATCCTTGTTATTATTCTTATTGTTCCTTTCTTAGGGGTTTCTCAAATTGCTGTAAATAATACCAACACGGTAGAATGGTATGTTCAAAATATTCTTTTAGGAAGTAATGTTACTGTAAGCAATGTTACAATTAATGGTGTTGCTGGTAACTTGCAACACGATCAAGTTGGAGAATTTACAGATCCAACAAGCTCCGTCGGTCTTCCAAATGGCATGATACTAGCTACAGGAAATGCAAACTCTGCATCGGATCTAAACCTTTCTAATGGAGCTAGTGATCCGGGTATTGGGTTTACAAATGACCCTGATCTTGACCTTATTGCTTCAAACGATTTATACGACAAATGTATCTTGGAATTCGATTTTATTCCAACAGGAGATTCGATAAACTTTAATTATGTTTTCGGTTCCGAAGAATACCCTGAGTATGTTTGTTCGGGATTTAATGATGTGTTTGGATTCTTTTTAACCGGAAATAATCCTTCAGGAGGAACTTATAACTCACAAAACGTAGCCTTAATTCCTGATCCATTGGTGCCAGGTACATATACAAATACAGCTGTAGCTATTAACACCGTTAATCCAGGAGTTCCCGGAAGTAATGGATCAGCTGCCACTTGCAGTGCTCTTGATCCATCATGGTCAACGTATAGCGTCTTTTACCAATCGAATACAACAAACACATACGAGTATGATGGCAGAACCACCACACTCCCGGTAGCTGTCTTGGTAAATTGTGGTGAAACATATCATATTAAAATAGCCATATCCGATGTTGGAGATGGGTTGTATGATTCAGGTGTTTTCCTCGAAGCAGGAAGTTTTTCAGCCAATGGAGTTAGTGCCGCTACTGCCACTGCTCCTGGAGATGTAACTCTTTGTACAACAGATCTTACCATGAGTTTTAGTTCAGGAACTCCTGCTCCTCCATATAGTTATTGGGATTTTGGTGATGGAGTTGGAACTTCTTGGCAAGACAATCCCGATTACACTTTTTTAGATACGGGATATTTTCAGGTTATGTATGTAGCTATTGATTCCACAGGTATTTGTGCTTCTACAGATACGGTTTATTTTGATGTTAATTTATCGTACCCGGAGCAATTTGCAGCTAGCTTAAACGTACCTTCTGTAGATCCTTGTAATGCTCCAGACAGTTTATTGGTTGAACTAGAATTTACGGGGTCTGGAGCAGACTCTATTGTATGGAATATGGGGGATGGAACTATTTTCACCAATTTAGATTCCGTGAATTATTATTATACTACTCAAGGAAATTATACTGTTTCGATGCAAGCTTGGGATTATGATTGTGGGGGTGATTCAACAATTACAGCAACGGTGAACTACATTGCGAACTACACCGCTGTTACTGCCACGCCACCTGCCAATCAGTTTTTCTGTGACTCACCTTTTGCTGTAGATTTCACAGCAGGATCAACACCTCCTCCTAATAGTTATTGGGACTTTGGAGATGGGGTAGGAAGTTCACCTTTAAATGACCCTACATATACTTATGCTGATACAGGTACCTATCAAGTAATGTATGTAGCAATCGATTCTGCTACGTGTAATATTGCCGATACGGTTTATTTCACTGTCGAATTAGATCAGGCTCAGCAATTTTCGGCAGACTTTGATTTACCAGTTGTACCTCCCTGTACTGCGGTAGATAGCTTACTCGCTGATCTAACATTTACCGGAACGGGAGCAGATTCGATTACCTGGGATATGGGTAATGGAACAACATTCATCAATGATACTGTGGTGAGTTATTATTATCAAAATGAAGGGACATACATAATAACTATGGAAGCATGGGATTTTGTTTGCAATAATTACGGAATATTTAGTGATACTATTTTCTTCTATACCGCTTTTTCAACTGCGAATGCAGATGATCCAGGAGATATTTTGATGTGTGAAACTCCATACGATGTGGACTTTTCTGCTGGTGGAACTCCTCCTCCTAACAATTATTGGGACTTTGGTGACGGATTAGGAGAATCATCACTTCCAAACCCTACTTATACATATGCTGATACTGGCTCTTATAACGTAATGTATGTTGCCATTGACTCTTCCACTTGTAATATTGCCGATACGGTTTATTTTAATGTTACACTAGAAGCAGCCGAACAATTTTCTGCCGTGTTAGGATTTGATCCACCTCCTCCATGTGGAAGCGATAGCCTATTCATTAATATGGCATTTACTGGCACTGGTGCAGATTCTATTGTTTGGAATATGGGGAATGGTGATTTGTTTTTTACAGATAGTGTAAATTACGTATATACAGAACCGGGGGTTTACACTGTTGAGATGACAGCATACGACAATGTGTGTAATAATGTTGAAACAATTTCTGAAACAGTTCCTTTTGCAGGAAACCCAAATACAGAGGTTATTGTTCCAAATGTATTTACTCCTAATGGAGATGATAAAAACGATGCTCTCAGTTTTGTAAACATTGATGATACACAAGATTTTTCATTGAGGATATACAACCGCTGGGGGGTGAAGGTTTTTGAGACATCCGATGCTTCAAATCACTGGGATGGTAAAAATAAAAACGGCAAGGACATGGATGAAGCTGTCTACTATTTCGAAATAGTTTTTACAGATATTTGTTCATCTGAGGCTCGATTAGAAACGGGTTTTGTACATTTGATGAGATAATTAATTACAATGAAAATTTATCATAACCCCAGATGTTCTAAAAGCCGACAGACTTTAAACTTAATAAAAGAGAAAGGTGTTGAAGTTGAAATAATTGAATACTTGAAAGTAATTCCTTCAGAAAAAGAACTGAGCTCAATAATAAAGTTATTAGGAATTAAGCCTGACAAATTGCTTAGAAAAGGCGAGGTCGATTATAAAGAAAATTTTAAGGAAAAAATACTTTCAGATGAGGAATGGATTAGTGCTATGGTTCAATATCCTAAGCTAATTGAAAGGCCTATTGTAGTTTCTGATAACAAAGCTATTTTAGGCAGGCCTCCAGAGAATGTTTTGGACTTATTGTAAGAAGCAGTCACTAAGAATTAAGGCTATATTTTTGAGATTGATGCAGTGATTTTTAGAAAATTCCTATTGAAAAATTTTATTGATTATCAAGGCACAATTTTCTGAGCTGATAATTTCAAATGATTTAGAAGGGTTTTCGAATACGATTAGATCACCAGTTTCAACCGTTTTATTTTCTATTTTTATTTGGCCTGAGTGAACGTAAATTAATAGATGCTGAATGTTGTCTGAAAATGAAAAAGTAACCTGTTTTCCTTCATTCACATGAAGAGACTCCACTGTACCTTGGGTGTTTCCCATGGTCATGAGGTTAAAATCCAAACATTTTCCTATTGAAGTGGTATTCCAATCCCCTTTAAAATTATCAGAATCGAATTCACCTAGTTTTGCTGTGTGATGCGACTTATGTAAGAGAGTCATTTCACCATCCAAAACCATCAGCGTTCTTGTTGTTCCAGGAAGTGAAGTGAAAGTGGATTCTTCAACATTAACAGTTGCAGTACTTAATCGAAAATCAAAATTTCTAGTTGCATATTTCGAGAGCATTGGGTAAATAAATAATTCAGTAGTGGTCCCACCACTCCATGGAGTAGTTGTAAAAGAAGCTGCTTTAATTATCTGATAATTCATAACCATTAATGTTTCAAACGGAAAACTTTTATTGAGCCTTTTTTCAAAATTAATTCATCCAAATGAGGAGTGATAAGATTGCTGGAATCTACTTTTCTCGAATCAGAATACAAAAATTCAGCTCCATTATCAATCATGGTCTTTAATTTGTCCGAGGTTAAATTATCATTGTCAAACCCCCATCCTTTTTTATCGATATAGTAGAAGGAAATGTAGCGTGAAACATCATTTCCAATAATAACTAGAGCATCGTGAGGTACTATTTCTCTTAATTCCGATTTGTGTTCTAAAAGGTCTCTATTGAAACCTGGTGATTCAGGAATCCATCTTTCGTACATGCGAATATAGCATGTAATTGGCAGGGCACATAACAGAGAAATAGTGATTATTTTAAAGCTTTTCTTTCCTGTTGTATAAATATGAAAAGCACCATATCCAACGAGCATAAACAACAACGGGTAAAATGGAAATAAATAGTAATCGTGGATTTTCGCTATCATATTTATTTCGAAAACGAAATAAGCCAAAGCACTAAAGCTTAACGCAATTATTAAAAGGAAATGTGAGTTTCTAAAAGCTTTTTTCGTAAAAAGAAAATAGAAGCCAGCGATGAAGAATAATACAGAGCCATAGTTTAGCAGTAACTCAGGAAGTGTAGAGATAAGGTTATGGGTTAAATAATCTACAAGAGTAGAAAAGCTAGTGCTATTGTCAAGCATGCCACTTACAATGCCGTTTCCCTTCCACTTGGGTATTACAGTTATGTACCAAAGTAACGGAAATAGTAAAGAAGTGAAAACGAGCAATCCTTGTAATATGTGTTTTTTGTACTGCTGAGATTTTATAATACTCTTTAATAAATAAACCGCAGGAACAATAAAATAAAGAATAAACGGAAGCTTACAAAGGGCTCCAATACTTAGTAAAATGCCACACAAAATTAACGGTGTATGCTTTTTAGATTCAGTCCACTTAAAGAACAATACAAGCCCCCAAATAGCGCAGCATAATGCTAAATTATCTGGTAAAGGGTTAATTGTATAATAAAAAAAACTGGGTGAAAAATTAAAGGCCCAAGCTCCTATAGTGGCTAGCATTTCTTTTCTAAATAGTGAAAGTAATAGTTGGTATATACCAAACACTGATAGAATTCCTATTCCAAACATAAATAGCCTCGTAACTAGAATGCTGCTTCCAAATAAATGATAAGAGCTTGCTACGAGCCATTGCATTAATGGAAATTCCATTCGGAATATTCCATCACCATTGCCTCTCTCATTTCTACGGGGATTGAGGATGTTCATGTCCTCTTCATAGAAATTGTTTATAGTTGTTTGTGTCTGAGTTTGCCTCCATGAATGAATACTTATTATATCTTTTGAAAAATGTTTGTAATGCATAATAAAGCTTATGATTACAATGGATAATAATAAGATATTTTTGAGGTGTTTTCTCATGTGTGAATTTCCATATTTTTTTAAATTTTGGGTAAAAAAAAAGTAGAAGGTCAATAGCTTCTACTTTTTTCGATGTTAATTTATCTTATTTGGGTTTTCTGATTAAAACCTCATCAATCATTCCATATTTTTTTGCTTCTTCAGCAATCATCCAATAATCTCTATCACTATCATTCCAAACTTCATCGTAAGTTTTTCCTGAGTGAGTAGCGATTATCTCGTACAATTCTTTCTTTAATTTTTGAATCTCTCGAGCCGTAATTTCAATGTCAGAAGCTTGACCTTGAGCACCTCCCAATGGTTGATGAATCATAACCCTAGAGTGCTTCAGTGCAGTCCGTTTTCCTTCAGCACCAGCACATAATAAAACAGCCCCCATTGAAGCTGCCATACCTGTGCAAATAGTTGCAACATCCGGATTGATATATTGCATGGTGTCATAGATCCCCAGACCAGCATAAACAGAACCCCCTGGAGAATTCAAATAAATTTGAATATCTTTTTGCGGATCCATTGACTCTAAGAATAATAATTGAGCAGTAATAATATTTGCAACGTAGTCATCAATTCCAGTTCCTAAAAAAATAATTCTATCCATCATCAAACGAGAAAAAACGTCCATTACTGCAACGTTCATTTGTCTTTCTTCTATAATATTAGGAGTCATTCCAAGAGGGACATTAGACACTGCCGACATATAATCGTCAAACACCATACTTGAAATACCTTGGTGCTTTGTCGCGAATTTTTTGAATTCGTCTTTATCAAAATTGTACATAAATATATTCTTAATTGTTATTTGGTTTAAAGGTAAAATTAATCTGATAAGAAGAATACCCTTTTCTCGTTTTTATTAATCGCAAAAATGATAATTCGTTTAATTGTCTGTTTAGCAGGATTAATATTAATCTTGAGAATACTTTATAAATTATAGTAGGATGTCTAACTTTACGGTTGGATGGAAAAATTAAATGTAGACCATACATTCATAGTTCACGTTAGTGAAGGGGCGGAAGACCGAGCGAAATCTGTTAAAGAAGAAATGCATCGCCATGATATTTCCTTTGAATTTATGCTGCGAGGAGACATAAAAGAAATTACTTCCGTAATTCATCAAAGGTATTTTACGGGTGATATGTTAGCGGAAATAACACCTGCTGTTTCTTGTGCAGTTAAGCACATTTATATCCTCGAGGAGATTGTGAAAAGAGGCCTTAGTAGGGTGTTGATTTTGGAGGACGACATCTTTTTAGATAAAAACTTTGTAAATATTTGCAATAAAGCACTCGAAGAAACGTCTACAGAAGAGTATGAAATTACTGATAAGTATTTCTTGGCATTAGAAAATAACAAGAAATACATATCTAAAAAGGAAGAGGTTGAAGGGAAGCATTTGTACAAAGAAGATCGGGTAAGGTTTGGTGGAGCATATTTAGTAACAAAGGAAACTGCAAAAGCTATTTTGGATGATATTTATGAAAATAAATGTCATTCATTTATTGATTCCATGTATACAATAATATGCCGGAAAGGATTATTTGACATATACTGGATTCATCCTACTATTGCTGAGCAAGGAAGCCATAATGGAAAATTTAAATCTTTATTGGATGACAAGCCCAATGGGCTTATTCAAAAGGTAAATTGGAGAATTCAAACAATTTTTAAAAGTAAATTTAGACGTTAACATATACTGTATTGAAGAACCTTTTTAATTTAATAAGATTAGTTGGCCCATACAAAAAGGCTGTTGGTTTAAACCTAATGTTTAACCTTTTGGGAATGCTATTTTCTTTGTTTTCATTTGCAATGGTCATTCCGTTATTGAGGGTATTGTTCAATACAAATTCAGATCAATTTGCAGAAGTTATTGCTAAATATGAAGAAACAGCAAGCGTAAATCAAGAAGGGATACTAGAATACATAAATTATTTGATG
>JAQWQH010000069.1 GCA_029244805.1 Flavobacteriales bacterium | reverse complement strand
CCAACTACTGCAGGCGATACTATAGCTAAATCAGCTGCAGAAAGCTTTGTTGCTACTCTGTTTAAGTCCAAATTGCAAAGCGGCACAATTGCGAAGGTGTCTGCTGGATGCTGACTAAAAGACTTACCCGTAGCCAATATCAGTAAAAACAAAAAGGCTATTCGATTTCTTATTTTTTTCATAGGTTATTCTGAATTTAGCATAATGATGGATTACCAAGATACACAAAAGTCTTAAAATGGCAGCTGCTCTTTACCTAAATAGAGATTGAAATAATTAATAAATTAGAGTCTATACTAAGGGTTGGTTAAACTTTTAAATAAGCTTTATCAAAATAGATGTAATGATACCAACTCTTTGATCATTTAAATTTATTAGCACCTTAATGTGGACCTGATTAGTTATTTTTTATTAAATCAATTTTATTGATGTTCCTTGAAAATTAATTCAATACTTTTTCTCAAATCTATTTCATTCAAATTTGCTATTGCTATGCGAATAGATTTTTCATAGCTTTTGCTTTCACTAAACATTCTCATTGGACAAACTGCAATATTTTTATCTTGTAAAATTTCTTGACACCAATCAAAGCTTGTTTTAATATTTAAATTAAGCGTAGTAAAAAAACCACCAGAATATATACAGTCATAATCATTTAAAACAGATTGGTTCTTTTTTAAACGACTTTTAAGTAATGGTAGGTGGTTGTTAATTTGGAAATTATTTTCTAGCAACCAGCCTCCAACTATTGCTTGCGTAATTCCAGAGCTATTGATGCTTAAATTAGCTTTAGCAGCAAGGAATTTTGAAGTCAATAATTTTGGCAAGAAGACAAAGGCTGTTCGGAGTCCGGGAGATAATATTTTTGAGAATGACATACTATGAATAACTCGTTCTTGGTTTATGGAATACAGCGTATTTACTTTTTCCAAAAGATTGAGTTCGCGATAAGTTGCATCGTCGAAAACATATAAATTTCTTCTTTCTGCTATTGTTATGATTTCCTTTCGCTGATCTATAGTTAGAGTTTTTCCAGTTGGGTTCGAAAAATCGGCACAAATATAAAATAGTGAGCCTGATTCTAGTTTTTCTAATTCTTCAAACATTCGGTCTTCTGGAATTATTTTCAGTTTACCGCCAACCATTCTTACTGTATCAACAATTCCGGGGTAATAGGGGTCTAAACATGCAATTGTTTTATTTCTAAAAACATTACAGGCCAGAGCAATAGCCTCTTGAGTTCCGTTGGTAAGTATTATTTCTGCTGAAGGGCAGTTTATACCTTCATTGAGCTTCAATGTTTCCGATGCTAATTCAGGAATTATTCCTGAAGTTTTATGATAGTTTAGTACATCTGATGAGTTATTGCTCTTGAAAATTTCGAGATAATTATTTATATCAAATGTTGGATATAGCTCTAATGGAGGAGTTCCAGCTCCTAGGTTAAATTGTACATTAGATTGAGCTAAATTATTGAGATATTCTATTCTGTTCATTTGAAAAATATTAATTCAGAGATTTGTAGTGTTCGTATATTTTTTTCGCTAAATCTATAACTGCCATATCAGAATTTCTTTTTCCAATTATCGATAGCCCTAGAGGCATTAGACTATTTGTTGGAATCGGAACGGTTATATGAGGTAATCCTAGTATAGAGCTAATTGAGGAAATGTCTAAAGAGTTTTTTTCATTTGAACAAGTCGTAATTGCCAGTATAGCATCGATTGAATTGTTTGAAATATTAGAGTCGAATTGTTTTCGATAATTTTTAATACGATCAATTGCTAGTAAATACTCTCCATTTATATCGTAAATTGAATTCATTGACCGCTCTATTTCATTTATATCATTGTAGTATGCGTTTAGAAGTTGGTCGCGACATTTTTGCAAGAATTGATTTACGGGAATCTCAATTTCTTCTAAAATAATTTGTTTAAATTCTGTCTGGCAAATTATATCCTGATCTTTGTGATGGGTCGATATATCATTGCAGATGTTGCTGTCTTCGAAACTGATATTGCTGCTTTTTAAAAAACTGGTTAAATCATTGAAAAAGTTAGTTTCAAATGAGCAATTTTCAAATGAGTGTTCTTCGATAAAAATGTTTGAAATGCTTGCAAATTCGTTATTGTCTTCTGTAAGCACTTGATATAAATATTTTATGTTATCAATAGATTTGCTCATTATTCCTATAGAGTCGAAGAACCTTGAAATTCCAATAATCCCTTCATTTGAAATTCTCTCTTTGGTTGGTTTAAATCCAAATACTCCATTCAGAGATGATGGGTAAACAACAGATCCATCAGTTTCTGTGCCTATGGTGATGGGTGAAAATTCTGCTGCAGCCGCTACTGCCGAACCTGAACTTGATCCTCCCACGGGATTTTCTGGTCCAAAATAACTATAGGTATTTCCCCCCAGAGAGCTAAAGCCATTTTCAGAATTATTGGACACATAGTTGCAAAATTCAGACATATTTGCCTTTGCAATGAGAAGAGCACCTTCATTAACAAGCTTTTTGGCGATGAATGCATTCTGCTTAGCGATTTGATTTCTCAATAACACCGAACCACAGCTGGTGACCATAGTGTCTCGTGTTTTTATATTAGCCTTTAATATTATCGGAATACCATGCAGACGACCAAATAATTTATTGTTTTCATTGAAATAGTTATCTAATCTTTTAGCATTACTCTCGTTTTCATCATTTAGGTGAATAATTGAATTGTACTTATGATCTTCATTTTTAATTTTTGTAAGTAAAGATTCAACTATATTTAGGGTGTTTTTATCACCAGAAGAATATTTATTTATTAAATTAACAATGTCCATTAAACCAATTCTTTTGTTTGCTTGAGAGTTATCTATTACCTAATTCCTGAGTTATAAGATTCAATAGATCCAAAGTTAAAAATTGCATTTTTTCAAAATCTAAAGTTTCTGGAGTATCTGTTTTTTCGTGGTAATTTGGATTTCTAAACATAGCGGTATCTGTTAACATAATTGCTGGGGCTCCTATGTTCCAATAATTCCTGTGGTCTGACCAATCCAAGCCTAAACCTGAAAACGAAATAGGTAACAAAAGATTTTTGTAAAAATGCTTGCGTTGCCTTTTTAAAAGTTTCATAAAATGTAACCCCTTTTTTCTCGACGCTTTGTTGGAGACTCCCATAATAAAGTTTCCGCGGTTACCATAAATGTATTTTAAAATTCCAAAAGGATACTTTTGGCTGTTTTTTTCGTTTTTAAAATACCCCACCATTTCAAGACATATCATCATTTCTATGTCCTCAGGTTCTCGTTTTGAAGCATCAACATAACTACCCATTTCATTTGTGTCGAAAAAAGGTGGTTCTTCACAAGCATAAAAGATGAATTCAAAAGTGAAATGCCTTTTAAAATTAGCGGGTAATTCCTTTAATATGCCAAGTAATACTGCAACTGAACTTGCATTGTCATCCGCCCCTGGTGTCTCATCATATGTGTCGTAGTGAGCCCCTAAAATAATTGTTTTGGAAATTTCACCTGGAAATCGAATTGTGAAATTTTTATATTGATTTGATTCGCCCCATTCTGTGATTTGAGGAATGTTACCCGTTTCTCGAATGAGTGTTTCCATTAAACTGGTAGTTTCAGCCCATGAATCTCCTTTAGCATTTCTAAATCCGGGTTTTGCGAGTTGAGTTACTTTTTCAGTTAAATAATCTATCATTAGAAGTCAAAATCAGAGAAAATAATAGAGGAGTCAGAAGAAGTATTAGGTTCTGATTTTCCGGATAATAAAAGATCGATATGTGCATTCCAACTCTCAAATATCTTTAATGAGATATTGCTTTTTGAGTCAAAATAAAATGTTACTTCCAATTGATTGTTTTCGTTAATAAATTGCCATTCGAATGGATATTTGGTAACTAGAGGTTCACGAGAGTGCACTCTGTCAATTATCTCGGAATTATATTGTATGCTCATGAAGTTAATTACTGTATCTATTTCAATTGATTCGTTAAGATAAGTGAAATTAGCAATCGTGCTTAATTCTCGAATGTTTAAATTCAATTTGATTCCTAAAATTTCAGTGAACATTCCAGGGATTCCGGGATGAGATTTTATATCAGTTATAGCTACAAATTCTTTTTCACTTGCCAGACCAACAGAGGCAAAGCAAAAGGAACTAAGACTAATATTATTTTTTTGAATATATGTTTCTATTTTTTGAAGATCACCTTCCGATAAAGTTCTTGATATTGATTTTGATTGTGAAAATGATGTTTTTATTTTTTCTAGTCTTTGTTTTACTGGAAAATTTAATAGAGAATCTATGGGGTATTTTTTGTGTGTAAAATCTTCCTCCAAAAGTTTTAATATTGAACTAATAACAGACGATAACCCTAATCCATCCAATAAAATGTGATGCCATTCAAAACGTATGTGATTTTCTTTAACATAGATAAACCTAATAAGAGGCTCGCTGAATACTACCGGACTTTCCAATGGTTTAAATAGTTTTTCGTTGCTATTGGCTAAAGATTTCCAATAAGCCTCTTTTGGTTTATTAGCATCGCAAATAACGTATGCTATATATGGGTATTGAATAAGCAGTTTTAAAACTAATTCCTGGAACTGATTTTGGCTTATGTCAATCTTTAGAAATGCATCAAAACATAAAACAAAAGGACTAATTTCTTCAAATGTATTTCCAAGTTCAGATATTAAAAGGTTTTTCTGTAGAACGTTTAGAGGGAAGCTTTCAGGAATGTTTTTTAATTCAATTTTTGCCTTATCATCAATCAATTTATCCAAAAGGGTAGGAGTGTCATGCTGCAACAATTCTTTAATAGTTACAAATAGGTTAATATTTTTTTCGAGCCATGCCTGAGATTTCATTAATAAAATTGAATTCCCTCCTACAGACTGAAAAGTTGATTCAGAAGAAAAATTACTATGGTTCAAAACTGTTCTCCAACATTCACTTGCAGCTGATTGATTTAGATTAACGATATCATTTTTATCTTCATTTACCCATATTTTTTCTAGAATATTTCGATCTGCTTTTCCATTTGAGTTTAACGGAATTTGCTCCAGTTCCATCCAGTGCGATGGCTGCATATAGTCAGGTAAAAATTGTTTGCAACGGGATTTAATTTTGGTGATTTCAGTTTGACTTACCGTAAAAGCAATTATTTTTTGCTCTATTATCAATACGCAACATTGGTTGACATCGTTGGATTCTGTTATTATCCTTTCTATTTCAGTTGGTTCTACTCGAAATCCTCGAATTTTTACTTGATCGTCTTTTCTTCCAATAAAATGAAAGTTCTGATGTTGATCTGCGTATGCCCAATCTCCTGTTTTATACCATCTTTTTTCTTTATAGGTGATAAATTTGGATCGTGTCAAGTCATCGTCATTTAGGTATCCAAGCGCTATCTGAGGACCGGAAGCCCATATTTCCCCAGACATACCAATAGGTGTTCTATTGCTATTTAAATCCATAAGAAGAACCTCACAATTTGGAAGTACCTCTCCAATGGTTGGTTGGGCAGAAATATTTGAATTGTTGATTAGTTTTGCAGTAATTACGTGTGTTTCGGTTGGGCCATAATAATTTAAAAGATTAATGTTTTTTCGTTCTAAAAGAGACTTTAGCATACTTCCTACAAAAAGCGCTTCTCCGGTTGTTACAATGTTTTTTATGGTTTTACAATCATCGAAAAAACTTTCATTTGTATCCAAAATTGCATTAAGAAGCCTAGCAGGTATCCACGCCATAGTTCCTTGGTGCTGATTTATGTGATGCTTAATCTCAGAGATGTCTAATCTTGATTCCAATGGAACCTCTATCAGGCTTGCTCCAAGACTCAACGCAAGCAAAACTTCATGATAGGATGCGTCAAAACCGAATGATGATAATTGTAATATTCGATCCAAACAATTTAAATTAAATTGGGATTTATTCCAGTTAATCAAATTTGTCAAACAATCATGTGTTTGTATTACTCCTTTTGGAGTACCTGTCGACCCTGAAGTGTGCAAAATAAAGCTTGCTTTCTCATCAAGTATTGTAAAAGAATCATTAATGTTTTTAATTTCTAAACTGTTGTTTTCATCTATAATGATAGATCTTAACTTGCAGTTTTTGAATATAAAATCTTTTCTTTTTTTAGGATATCTCTGGTCAACAGAACATACAATTCCGCCACACATCCAAATTGCTAAAATTGAAATGGTGAAATTTGTGGTAGTACTAACATCAAGCCCAACAACTTCTCCTTTATTTAACCCGTTATCATGCAGTTTTATGGATAGTTTTTTAGATGTCTCCCATAGTTGCGAGTAGCTCATCGTTCCTTTTGATGAAATAATCGCTGCTTGTTTAGAGGATTTTTTGAGAATATTAATGATATTAAAATCAGTGTCTTGAAAACAAAATAGATTGTTTCCAAAAACTTTTTCTTTATTGATATTATCGATTGAAGAGGAAAGCGTTTTTTGCCAGTTCAAATTATTTATCCAATTATTAAAGTGCTCTAAAATGGATTGAACGTAGTATGTCGAATAAAAGCCTGTTTCATAAAGTATTGAAAATTCATATCCGTTTTTGTTTGGATAAACAATAGTTGTCCATTCCGCATTTGTTTTCTCATTGTAATCTATAATTCTAATTTCTTTTTCTTTGAGAAAATCAATGTTTACTGGATAGTTTTCGAAAACAAATAGATGGCCTAATTGATTAGGTTGAACGAATTCATTAATATTCTTATGCTTGTTTTCAGATTGTTCATTCAGTAAATTAAAACATCTATTTACATATTGTTCAAAAGTGTCTTTAGAGTTGAATGAATCAACAAAAGGTAATGTTCTAATATACATTCCCATTTCGTCTATATCGTTATCCTCTCTGAGCGAAACAACATTTCCAATTGAAAATTTATCTTTCTTAAACAAGGAGTTAATAAATGCAGTCCATGCTCCAAAAATGAAAGCATGTTGCGACATACCCATGCTATTAGATTCCTGAGGTCGGTTTATTTGATAGTTTAACTTTAAATAAGATTTGTCTTTATTGCGATCAGGTTGATGCGGAATAAAAGGTTCATTTTCGTTGAATTCAGTTAGTTTTTTCCAGAAGTTGCTCTTCTCATTTTCAAAATAGTTTTGGCAACTAAATTGTATGAATTTATCTGAATGTCCTATCTTTTCATTATTCAGAACCTTCATCATTTGTTCGCAAAATACGGGTAAAGACCATCCGTCAAGAATTAAATGATGATGTGTCCAAACTAATTCATGTTTGTCAGAACCTACCTTGAGTGATAATCGAGATAAGTTTTGGTAAATATCTAGACCAACCTGAAGGTCTTCTTCGATAAAATTCATCAGGCTTGGAATTTCAATTAAGTTTATATTGATACGTGAATTTAAGTTAGTGCCGAACAGGTATTTCTCCTCTTTACGTTCTATATAAGCCAGTAATATTGGATTTTTATTACAAACTTCATTGTATGCGTATTCAATTTGTTCAACAGTGTATTTAGCTGGTATTTCAAAAATTAATTGCTCAACATATAATTCATTATTTAATGATTTGAGGCATTCAAATAAAATACCCTCTTGAGATTCAAGCAATGGGAAATAGACCGTCTTATCCGCTTTTTCAGAAATTGTTTTTTGGAACTCATCTAGATAGTTCTTATTCGAATCTTCAGGCAGTAATAAATTAAAGTTTAAATTTTCAATTGAGCTTTGTTCGAATAATTCTTTGACCGTAACCGTATATTTTTGTTTTTTCAGTTTGTTAATAAGCCTTATTGCTGAAATACTGTCACCACCATTTTGAATAAAACTTTTTGAAAAATCAATTTGATTGCCTAAGATTTCAATGAATGGATCGGATAGATCTTTTGTCAATTTTTCTTTTCCATTTAACAAAGAGTCTTTTTGATTTGTTTTGGTAAGATGTTTTTTCAATTGATCTTCATCAACTTTCCCACTTTGATTAAGTGGGAAATTATCTAGATGAATAAATTGTCTAGGAATTGAATAATCAGGCAGGTAATTTTTGAAATCATTAGCACTAAGGTTGTTTCCTTTTCCCTTATAAAAACAGATTAAAGAATCTTCTTTAAATGAATGAACTATAAAATCATTTTCTTTAAATTTCTTTTTTAACAAAAACTCTATTTCACCTAACTCAATTCGATAGCCTCTTATTTTTACTTGGCGATCTCTTCTTCCTAAATAATAGAATTGATCATTTATTTGCCAGCCAATATCTCCAGACCTGTATGACTTTCCATTTTCAATAAATATTTCCTTAGTAAGTTCCTCTTTGTTGTAATAACCATTGCAGACTCCATTTCCAGAAACTAATATTTCACCTAAGAATCCTCTTGGAATTTGATCGCCGGCATCATTAATTAAACGAATAAAATAACCCGGAAGAGGTTTCCCTATTTTACTGTGTATTTCATTTTTTATTTCATTCAATGTAACATGAACAGTAGTTTCTGTTATGCCATACATATTTATCAAGTTTGTTTCTGGGTAATGGTCTCTCCAATTAGTTAATCGTGCTGGAGTTAATTTATCACCTCCAAAAATTACATACCGCAGAGAATTTAATGAATGACTATCTTCATCTACTAATATTAGATTGTAAAATGATTTGGGAGTTTGGTTTAAAATTGTAATGTTCTTTTCCTTTAACAACTCATGGAAAATGAAAGTATCTTGAACATCCTTTCTTTTAGGTATGTATAGGGTGCCAGAATTTAAAAGAGACCCCCATATTTCCCATGTAGAAAAATCAAAACCGTAACTATGTGCCATAATCCAATGGTCTGAAGTTTTGAATTCAAAACATGATTTTGTCCCAATGAAAAGATTTAATAGGTTTTTATGGGTTACGGAACATCCTTTAGGGTTTCCTGTTGTTCCAGATGTATATATCAGATAGCATGAGTCATCAATGTTTTTTATGTTTTCATGCGTTACGAAGTCCTTATTTATTTCAACTATTTGGTTTGGGTCAATTGTTTCACAATCAAGATTTACATTTCGATCTGAAATTATGGTTTCAATTTTAGCGTCTTCAATAATATAATTGATTCTTTCATTGGAAACTGCAGGGTCTAACGGTATATAAATACCTCCGCGCTTTAAAATGGCAAGGAAAGCAACGATAATATTTGTTGAGTAACTGGTATGCACGCCAATACATTGTTGGTGTTTGATGTTTAACCAAGAAGCCAGTTTGTTTGCTTTGTCCTCAAGTTCCTGATAGGTTAATTTTTCTCCTGTGTGGTCTTCAATGGCAGGTTTACTTGGGTGTTTTTTTACAACTTCTGTCCAGAGATCAAGAATAGAGGAGTAGTTATGCGTAGCTATTGGTTTTTGAATTGAACTGGTATTATTATTCTCTATAAATCTTTCAAATGACTGTGTTATTTCCTGGGCAGCTTCTTTGTTCGTTTTTTCAAGGTTCCAAACAAAGTTTACATCGATATCTTTTCCGTCTGGTTTAAATATTATGGTTAATGCGTAATGCGTTGTTGAGTAAAACTCAATCTTGTAACCAGTTTCAATTTTTGGCTCAACTACCCAGCAATGATCAAATAGATTTGGTGGATAATGCTTGTTTACCGGCAGGTGTGACTTTTCTCTAATATTATTCCTTTGTTGGATTAATTCGGTTTGAGAACTTTTGTTATCAAATATTAATGGCCACGTTTGAATGTAATATCCCAATGAATTATTTGATTCTGATTCTTTTCCCCTCGCAGAAAAAACTTCTCCTATTACATATGTAGTTTTTCCGGATGCTGCTTTTACAAAGTCAACCCACGAAATCATCAGGTCTTCATAAGTACAATTTTTAAAATTAATAGACGTCTTGAAGTAACCCTGTTCAGCACTTGAAGCTGGTGGTATAATTTCTTCAATTTTAAAGGGAAGTATGTCGTCACATTTACTGTTTGAATAATTTTCAATTTTTGGACTCCATTCGCTAAATATAATGTTATTTAGAGGGTCTAGTTTGCTCATTGCAAGCTGAATTGATACCCCGTCAAATAATAAGTGATGATAGGCTAGGCCTATGTAAGAGGAGTTTTCACAATTAGCAATTAAAACGTTAAAAAGAGGTGGCGATTGGACATCGAAATGATTAAATTTTTTCGAAAGTATAGCGTAAACATCCTCCAAGCACGATATTTGCGCAGCTTTGCTAGGATTAAGAATACTGATAGGGTAAGTATGATTTTTTAATCGGATTCTAAGTGGTTGAGTACTTTCATAAGTGTAGAATTCCTTAAACCGATCTATTTCATTTATCCATTTAATTATTTCTTTCTCTGTCAGTTGAATATTGGGAATTTCTATAACAGCATATTCGATATAGTTTTCCTTATTTCCATCAGCTTGCAAAACGAGTAAGCTGTCTTCAAATACGCTTGTCTTGAAGGCCTTTTCGATATCTTCTTTTGTGAATTTCATTATTTATTTAATATATCTAAGATATCAGATAAATCATCATTATCTAAACTAATTTCATCTTCACTTGTGTTAATTTTAGGCTCTAACTTTTTTATTTTAGAAAGAATGGTAGATATGTTAGGGTTTTCGAATAGCTCGGGGATGTTTAATTGATATCCTTCTAGAGTAATTTCATTAACAAATGATATTAAATCGATACTGTTCCAACCATATCTGTACAAAGACTCATTAGCTTGTCCAAATGGTTTTTTCAACTTCTTAAGAGCAGTGAGTACAATTTTTTCTGCTAAATTTTCGCTTGGCTTCCAAGGAGTGCTCTCTGAATG
>JAQWQH010000047.1 GCA_029244805.1 Flavobacteriales bacterium | reverse complement strand
ATTTTAAATTCTGGGTTTAACGGTTTTCATAAAAAACATGAGTCATTATTATTTACATCCATTAAAGCTATGTAATTCTCACCCCCATTACACACACATCGTCTACTTGTTCGTGGTCTCCTATCCAGTTGGTAAACTCTGATTTAATAAGCGTATTCTGCTCATCTATTGGTTTATCCCTTATCGAGAGTAAGAACTTATTAAACTTGCCAGACAGATACTTCTTTCCCTTTTCTCCTCCAAATTGGTCTGGAAAACCATCCGAATAGAGATACAACATATCGCCTTTGGCTACTTGTATTTCTTTGCTGGTAAAAGGAAGTTGCTTGCCTGTATGCAATCCAACTGGTTGGCTATCGCCTTTTAGTTGGTTTATCTGGTTTTTACTAATGTGCAGCAATGGATTATATGCTCCCGAATATTGAACCGTGCCTTTTTTGGGGTCGTACTTGCAAAGTGCCATGTCCATTCCATCTTTATTTTCTCCTTGCAAGCCTTTTTGGTCTAACGATTTTATAATCTGCTCACGCATCTTTGTAAGTATCTCGGCGGTATCTTCTAGGTTGTTTTCAATAATAAACTCGTTGAGTAGTGAAGTTCCTATCATGCTCATAAAGGCGCCTGGCACTCCATGTCCAGTGCAATCCGCTACCGTAAAGTAGGTTTGTCCTTTGGGTGAGCGATGCACCCAGTAAAAGTCTCCAGAAACTACATCTTTTGGTCTAAACAAAATAAAACTCTCGGGAAGAACATCTTTGATATACACTGCCGATGTCATTAGGGCATCTTGTATGCGTTTGGCATAGTTGATACTATCGGTAATTTCTCGATGCGATTTATTGAGCTTTTCGTGTTGCCTTTCTATTACGAATTTTTGCGCTTTGGTTCTTCTTAATTGCACAAATACAAAACCAAAAGACACTAGCACCAACCCTACTATTACAAGTAAGCCTGTTCTTCGTTGTTTTTCACTTTTGAGCTGTTCTTCTTTGGCGCGGTTTTCTGCTTGTTGGATTATAATTTCATCGGCATGCAGTATGCTGTCGGCTTGTTTTTTGAGTTCGTATTCTTTATCCACCTCAAACTTGTACAACTCTTCTTCTGCATCCATTTTAGCGATGGAATCTTTTGTTTCCATATACAGCTCGTGCATTTCCAATGCTTGTTTGTATTTACCTAGCTTTTTGTAAACTTCACTTAGCAGTTCAGAAGTATCATGTAATCCTTTAATTGTATTTATCTCTTGCAATATGTTTTTTGACTTTAATAAATACTTAAGTGCTGTTTCATAATTACCTTGATTTTTACAAATAATCCCAATGTTATTGTAGGAATCTACCATTCCTTTTTTATCACCAATCTCCTCGTTTATCGCTAAGCTTTTTGAATAGTATTCAAAGGCCTTTTCATAATCACCTTGTTCTTTATAAATAATTCCAATATTATTGTAGGAAGCTCCCATTCCTTTTTTATCTCCTATTTGCTCAAATATCGCCAAGCTTTTTGAATGATACTTTAGTGATTTCTCATTATTACCTTGATCTTGATAAACAAGTCCAATGTTATGGAAAGAATCCCCTATTCCTCTATTATCGCGAAACTCTTTAGCTATCTTCAAGCTCTTCAAATAATAGTCCAATGATATTTCGTAATTGCCTTGTTCTTGATAAATAAGTCCAATGGTATTGTAATTATTTATCATTCCTCTTTTCTTTCCTAATTGCTCTGCTATCGACAAGCTCTTCAAATAATACTCCAGAGCTCTTTGGTAATTACCTTGTTTTTCATAAACGCGTCCAATGTTATGGAAAGAACCTGCAACTTCCTTTTTGTCTCCTAATCCATTTCTTATCGCTAAGCTATTTGAATAGTATTCCAGTGCTTTTTCATAATCGGCCCTTATAGCAAATGAAATTCCCTGCATATTTAAGGCATCTGCTACCCATTTTTTATTATCTACAGCTTCAGCAAAATCATATCCCATTTGTGCAAAATAAAAAGCACTGTCGGGCTGAGAAAACAAATAACCGTCCCAAGCTATATCTTTCATTGCTTTAAGGCGATTGGTATCTGGCTGGGTTTTGTCGTTCCAAACCCCCCATAAAGAATCTAGGTTAACTTGCGCTTTGCCGCTGAATGAGATTAACAGAAATAGTAGATATATAAATCTAAAACGGGGTTTTGACATAATTAAATGTAAGAAACAATAACTACAAACCACAAAAAAGTGGATGATAACACAACTATTTTATTTGTGTTGGAGGTAGAAATGTATGAACACTTCCGAATGACCTTTAAATAGCTTTTTCAGCTTTTGTTATTGCATCGGCCAAGTTATTAAACATTGTTATTTTTCAATTTATCTGAGGACACATTTGCGGCTGTAAACTTTTCAATTATACCTTCACCTGTGGCGGAGTGTGGCATAAATATAACATTGTTATTGTCCTTTGCCATCTCTCTCATCGTGTCAAAATATTGAGTGATTTCTACAAAACGCATAACATCTTCCTGTTTAATTCCGGTATCTTTTGAAAATGCACCAATCGAATCTTTAAACCCATTTATTATGGCGTCTCTTTGATCTGCAGTACCCTTACCTTGTAATCTTTTTGATTCTGCTTCAGCCTCTGCCGCCTTTACTTTTCTAATTTTCGCTGCTTCTCCCTCTTCTTCAGCGGCTCGCTTATCTCTTGTGGCGGCATTTATCCTATTCATTGCCTCTTTTACACTAGCATCCGGATCAATATCTACAACCAATGCGTTTTGTATAATGTATCCGTAAGATTCTATCGCTTCCGACAATTGGCCTTTAACCGCTTTTTCCAAATCTTCCTTATTTTCATAAACTTCATCCAATTTTTTTCTTGGAACTTCAGCCCTGAGAGAATCAAATACATACGATTTAATTTGGCTTTTAAAATCTGATAATTCATAAACAGAATTGATAATGGATTGATCTTTATCCTCCACATAATACTGTACAGCAACTGTAATATGAACCGACACCTTATCCTTTGTTATAGTTTCTACATCAACACTTATCTCATCTATTCTTAAACTTTGCTTGTATGCAACCCAATCAATAAAGGGCGTTTTAAAGGTCAATCCAGATCTCCTTAGTCCCACAAATTTTCCAAATCGCTGAATTACTGCGACTTCTTTCTGACTTGTAATGACAAGTGATAAACAAAACGTAATAATTCCAAATACGGCAACAATAGCAATTCCAACAATCATAATTTTTCTTTTTTTGTAATATAGTAAAAATAACTACAATAATAGCTAGATGTTCACCCATTAATATTGGGCATATTCCTCAAATAGCTTTTTCAGCTTTCGCTATTGCATCGGTAAATATCTTTTGAATACGCGTGCGGATACTCAGAGATATTATTTTTCGATTCTCAGCATCTGGATTTACGCGGTTTGATAAGAAAACGTATACAAAACCTGTTTTTGGATCGGCCCAAGTAATTGTCCCCGTAAAACCCGAATGTCCAAAGCTTTCATTCGAGGTACATTTACTGCAAGTTGGTCCGCTTCCTCCAGCTCTTACCGCTTTATCAAAACCAATTCCTCTTCGGTTTTTATTGGAAACGAAATAAGGAGCCGAAGTAAAATATTTCACTACCTCTTCTTTGAAATACCGCTCGCCTCCATATTCTCCATATTGCATAAACAACTGCATCATTACGCCTAAATCATTGGCATTGGAAAAAAGCCCTGCATGACCGCAAACACCTCCCAGCATAGCCGCACCTTGATCATGCACATCTCCTTGAATTTATTGCCCTCTAAATGTTTTATCCTCCTCTGTTGGAGGAATACGGTTCAAATCCCATTTTAACCTTGGCTTATAACCAATGTTTTCCAAACCAAGTGGCTTATAAAATGTGTTCATCACATAATCATCTTGGGTCATATTGGTTTTATTTCGGATAATTTCATTGATAAAATAATATCCTATATCGCTGTATTTATATTTCTTAACCGCTGAAACTTTCGTAGATAAAATCTTTTTGAATATGGAATCTCGTAGGCTTTTGTGCGCAAAAAGGTTGTCCGCTACACGCTCCGAGAAATAGTCGGTTTGCTTAACGCTGTACAGTTCGAATTTAGGTTTTCCCTTGTGCAATGTTCTAACATAAAAAGGTATCCATGGAGTAAATCCTGCTTGATGGGTTAACATCTCCTTCAACAAAATATTTTTATAGGCAGATGTATCTACCATATTGGATAAATAAGCACTCAATGAACTGTCTACATCCACAACACCTTCACTCTGAAGCTTCATCAAGGAGGCCGTTGAACTTGCAATTTTAGTAATTGAAGCCAAGTCATAAATATCTGTTGTTTTAACCGGTAGAGCCCCCTTATCATAAGTATGATTACCAAAAGACTTGTAATAAAAAACCTTTCCGTCTTTCGCAGCAAAAATCTGACAACCCGGAAATACTTTCTCTCTCAAAGCTTCCGATACAATTAATTCAACACCACTTAGATCTTTCGGACTTATATTTAATGCTTGCGGCATGGTATAATTTATTCGGATCGATTTGTCAATTATTATCCCTGAACCATTCGGATAGTTTTTTACAGATACCGGTAATTTTCCTTTTACAGGTAATCCTCCAAAAATAATCTGACCGCTAACATCTTTAGCTAATTTCTCCTCTTCGTAACTTACCAAAATCGCTTTTGCCTTGTGCGCCCCCTCAAACCTATTAAGACAATAAGGGTTACCCAAAATATTTAGTATCACATTGTGCTGAGAAGCCAAGCTATCTATCAAGCTATTGAGTTGATTGGTAATACCAAAATTCTGATACGGTCGTTGATTCATATCATGAATTGTAATCAACACCAAATTGTATTCCTTTAGCTCATCTAAAGCTTTTGCAATTTCATCATTCGAGGGTTTTAAAGAATAGGAAAAAGCATCAAACTCGCAATATCGATCAATCGCGGTATTAAAATCGTTTTCGTTTCCAGCCCCAATTGTAATGGATGCGATTTTCTTTTCTGAAAGCTTCATAACTGGAACTGCAGCTTCTTCATTCTTTAAAAGTGTCAATGCACTTTCATATAGTTTCATATTTACAAATTCCGCTTCCGATTTATGCAAGTCTTCAGAAAGCGAAGCTGTATCAATCGGTTTATATTTGTTTAAACCGCACCATGCTTTTGCAAATAATATTTTGCGACACCTTCTGTCTATTTCTTTTTGAGAAATTAATTTTTGATCAATAGCCATTTTAATTTCTTCAATCGCTTTGGGTATATCTTCTGAAAATAACAAAACATCATTACCCGCTAACAACGCTTCTACATCTAATTTTCCTGGATTATAAAATGCACTAACACCCCGCATATTTAAAGCATCGGTAAAAATAAGTCCCTCAAAACCCATTTCTTTTTGAAGTAAATCAGTAACTATATTTTCAGATAATGTAGATGCCCTATTTGGTCTATCGTCTAAACTAGGAATATACAAATGCGCAATCATCATACTTCCCAATCCACTATCAATCATTTGTTGAAAAGGATACAACTCCAAAGAATCGAGTCTTTCTCGGTTGTGTTTAATAATCGGAAGTGTTTTATGGGAATCACTATCCGTATCTCCATGACCGGGAAAATGCTTGGCATTTGCCATAATACCCTTATTCTGCATACCTTTCATATATGCAATTGCTTTATTGGAAACCTTGTGTTTGTCTTCTCCAAAAGAGCGGTAGTTAATTACTGGGTTTTCGGAGTTATTATTAACATCTGCAACTGGAGCAAGATTTATATGAATTCCCATACGCTTGCACTGCATAGCTATCTGCTCCCCCATTTGATAAATCAGATTATTCTCGGATATAGCACCTAAAGTCATTTGCTTAGGAAACTTCATCGTGCTGTCTAAACGCATTGCCAATCCCCATTCTGCATCGATTGAAACCAACAATGGAACTTTTGCTTTCGCTTGATAGGCATTCGTTAAGTTAGCTTGCCGAATAGGGCCTCCTTGAAAAAAGATTAATCCTCCTATTTTTTGATCCGTTATTAACTTCTCTATTTCACGTTGATGGGTGCTATCTCTATTGGAATAAGCAGCTACCATAAAAAGCTGTCCTATTCGCTCTTCCTCCGAAAGGGTATTGAAAACACTATCAACCCATTTACTATTTTGCTTTAAAAAACTAGGAGTTACTTTTGGAGCAATTTCTTTTAAAACCGCAGGTGCGCTTTTCGTCTGTTCAAAAAGAAAACTTGACAAAAAGACAAAAGCCCCAACTATCGCTAAAAAAAATAATTTACGCATTAAAATAAAGAAATCCTAAAAATTAAATCAATCGAAAAATAACTACACACAAACCATTCCATCCATGAGTTTGGTATAAAGTTACATTCACTAGCCAAACCTATTTTAGATTTTACACAGTTTTTTCCACGGTGCAATGTTTAGTACGAATGTAAGTTGCTAGCTGTCACAAATCTCTGAAAATCTATTATACGCCAATAACGATAAAGTATTTGCTTTACCCTTTTTTACGGGCACCTAAATTTGAAACTTAAAATCACAGGATGAAATGCTCTTTTTTCAATCTCATTTTTAGTCTAAAATTAAGTACAACGTATTTATCAAAACCCCGAATGAATACAAGCGGTTCGTTGAATAAAATAAATACGTTTAATCCATTGTTTTATAATGAAAAGCATTACATTTGCACCCCGAAAAGGAAACCTGACGGACAGGTTAAGTTAAACAACTCTCACAAAACCGAAAAGTGAGATACAATAATTTATGCCATATGGCTGAAGAAAAAAAAGAAAAAGCAGCAAAAAAACCTGTAAAAGCTGAGACTAAAAAGGCTCCAGCAAAAAAATCAACTCCTAAAGCGAAGAAAGAAGAAGCTGTTGAAGCTGCTCCTGCAAAAAAAGCTGCTCCTAAAAAGGAAACAGCTAAAGCTAAAAAAGTTGAAGTAGAAGCAGTTGTTGAAGAAACTCCAAAAGCTAAAACTGAAAAGAAAGCTGTTGTTAAAGCTGAAAAAATTGTAGCTGATCCTAATTTTGATTGGGACGGATTTGAAGCTGGAATTGAGACTTACTCAGCTGAAGAGAAAGCTGAATTAAGTGAAGCATACGAAGGAACTCTTTCTCAAATTGCTGAAAAAGAAGTTGTACATGGTATTGTAATAGCAATTACTTCAAAAGAAATTGTTATTAATATAGGATATAAAAGTGAAGGTGTTGTTCCGAAAAATGAATTCAGATACAACCCAGACCTTAAGGTTGGTGACGCAGTAGATCTTTACATTGAAACAATGGAAGATAAAACAGGTCAATTAGTTGTTTCTCACAAAACAGCTCGTATGCACAGAGCTTGGCAAAAAGTCAACGAAGTGTTGGAGACTGGAGAAATCATTACTGGATTTGTTAAATGTAGAACAAAAGGTGGATTGATTGCAGATGTGTTTGGAATTGAAGCATTTTTACCTGGTTCGCAAATCGATGTTAAGCCGATTAGAGATTACGATCAGTATGTTGGTAAAAACATGGAATTCAAAGTTGTTAAAATTAACAATGAATTTAAAAACGTTGTTGTTTCTCACAAAGCGCTTATCGAAGCTGAGCTAGAAGAACAAAAGAAACAAATTATGTCTGGCCTTGAAAAAGGACAAGTATTGGAAGGTACAGTTAAGAACATTACTTCTTATGGTGTATTTATCGATCTTGGTGGTGTTGATGGTCTTATCCATATTACCGATCTTTCTTGGGGACGTGTTAATCACCCAGAAGAGATTGTTACATTGGACGAAAAAATCAATGTTGTTATTCTTGACTTTGATGATGACAAGAAAAGAATTGCATTGGGTCTTAAACAATTAAACTCTCATCCTTGGGAAGCTCTTGCTGAAGAAGTTAAAGTTGGAGATACCGTTAAAGGTAAAGTTGTTGTTTTAGCAGATTATGGTGCTTTTGTTGAAATCGCTGCAGGAATTGAAGGATTAATTCACGTTTCTGAAATGAGCTGGAGTCAACATTTACGTACAGCAAATGATTTCTTAAAAGTTGGTGACGAAGTGGAAGCTCAAGTTTTAACTTTAGACAGAGAGTTTAGAAAGATGTCATTAGGAATGAAGCAATTGATGCCAGATCCATGGGAAGGTATTGAAGCTAAATATCCTATTGAATCTAAGCATAAAGCTGCGGTTAAAAACTTTACTAACTTTGGCGTATTCGTAGAACTAGAGGAAGGTATTGATGGTTTAATTCATATCTCTGATTTATCTTGGGAAAAGAAAATTAAGCATCCTTCTGAATTTTGCGCTGTAGGTGACGAATTGGAAATTGTTGTTCTAGAATTAGACAAAGAAAACAGAAGATTAAGTTTAGGTCATAAACAAACTGAGGAAAATCCTTGGGACGGTTATGAGACTGTATTCTCTATTGATTCTGTTCACGAAGGAACAGTTATCAAGATTAAAGACAAAGCAGGAATCGTTTCTCTTACACATGGTGTTGAAGGATATTGTCCAGTAAAACACATGAAGAAGGAAGATGGTGCCAACCTAGCTGCTGAAGAACAAGCACAATTTAAAGTGATTGAATTCAACAAAGAAGGTAAAAAGCTAATCGTTTCTCATACAGGTATATGGGGTGAAGTTGTTGAAGCTGCTAAAAAAGCTAAAACTACTGCATCTCGTAAAGCAGTTCAAAATCTTAACAGTAACCAAGAAAAATCTACTCTTGGAGATTTAGATGTGCTAGCTGATTTAAAAAAGAAAATGGAAGGTGGAAAATAAACCTTTAATTTCTATTTGAAAATAGTTAAAACCCGTCCCTATATTGGGACGGGTTTTTTGTTTAAAAAAATACATCGCATTCCGAAGTATATTCATTTCTATTATTAACTTTGGATGTCTAAAATTTTAGAAATTAAAAACACAAACATGAGTGTATTAGTAAATAAAGATTCAAAAGTAATTGTTCAAGGATTTACCGGAGGAGAAGGAACTTTCCATGCTGGTCAAATGATTGAATACGGAACAAATGTTGTTGGTGGAGTTACTCCGGGTAAAGGAGGTCAAACTCACTTAGATAGACCTGTATTTAATACTGTAGCAGATGCAGTAAAAGAAACTGGTGCAGATGTTTCTATTTTATTTGTACCACCTGCATTTGCAGCTGATGCTATTATGGAAGCGGCAGAAGGTGGAATTAAAGTTATCGTATGCATTACAGAAGGAATACCTGTAGCAGACATGATACCTGTTAAAGAATACCTTACAGATAAAGATTGCAGATTGATTGGTCCTAACTGTCCGGGAATTATGACTGCTGGAGAAGCTAAAATAGGAATCATGCCAGGTTTTATTTTCAAAAAAGGTACAATTGGAATTGTTTCTAAATCAGGAACACTTACTTATGAGGCTGTAGATCAAATTACAAAAGCTGGCTTAGGACAAACTACCGCTATTGGAATTGGTGGAGATCCCATTATTGGAACAACAACTAAGGATGCAGTTCAATTATTAATGGCAGATCCAGATACTGAAGGAATTATTATGATTGGTGAAATAGGTGGAAACCTAGAAGCTGAAGCTGGAAAATGGATTAAAGCAAACGGAACAAAACCCGTAGTAGCTTTTATCGCTGGAGAAACTGCTCCTGCTGGAAGAACAATGGGACATGCAGGTGCAATAGTTGGAGGAGAAGAAGATACAGCAGCTGCCAAAAAAGCTATTCTTAGAGGTTGCGGTGTGCACGTTGTAGATTCACCGGCTGACTTAGGAAAGAAAATGGTTGAAGTACTAGGAGTGACGGCTTAAATTTCAAGTTATCGTAAAAAATTAAAAACCTCAAATCTCAAGATTTGAGGTTTTTTTATGCCTAACGAAAAAATACTCTTGTATAACTATCATCGAATGGCTTCCCAAGTTCAAGCTTAAAGGAAGTTAATTGCATTCGGACCTTCATTGAAGAGTAAGTCTAAGATGGATAAATTTGGTATAAAACCGTATTTACTTTCAAAGACTTGAATATATCTTTTGCCTGCTAATTTATTTTTTGGCGCAATTTTAGGATGAATTTTATCCCGATAATCAGTATAACCAGAATGGTCTTTTTGGTAGGATTCTGTTTCTTTAATTATTACCCCCAAATCTAAAATTTGAATTATTTTATTTTGTATTTCCTGGTTTAACCGAAACAAGTGCGTATGCTCCTTTTCAAAGATAGGAATAAAGTGATGCTCGTAAAACTCAAAATATGGAGAAGACCGATACGCTGACTCTATAGACCTCCAATGTAATTTCCTCCAACCAAAGTCATTTTCCATTTGCGCATCATGAACCGCTACTCGCTCACCTCTTCTAACTAAGGGAATAGTTAAGTTCAATTTTCCATTTGCCCCGTAAATCTCACAGCGATTTCGATAAGTTTGCTTCGCATAGTGCTCATGGGAATCTATCAATACTTCTTCTGCATTTTTTAATACAGAATAATATTCAATACTGCCGCAATATACCGAGCTCAATACTGCCTTCATTGCTTAACTACTTGATGAATGAAAAGATTCTGCTCCACCGAACGCCTCCGTCAAACCAACCTTTCTCTGTGGTTTTAGAGAACCAAACAAAGGATGCCGTCCCAACAACATGATCTTCTGGAACATACCCCCAATAACGAGAATCTGCAGAGCCATGTCTATTGTCTCCCATTAACCAGTAGTAATTTTGTTTAAAGGTATACGAAGTTACTGCCAAACCATTTAACAAATAGGCATCTCCTTCTTTCTCCAGTGTATTACCTTCAAACGCTGTTATGGCTCTTTTATAGGCTATATAGTTTTCTTCATTTAACGGAATTGTTGCACCTTCTTTAGGTATATACAGTGGTCCAAAATTATCTTTTGTCCAATCGATACTGATATCATTTGGAAATATTGAAGCATATCCAACATCAGCACCCTTCTGTTCCCACATTACAGATGCACTATCTATACCGGACAAGCTAGACAGTTCAGCAGCTATCCGTTTGCTACAAGGCATAATCATAACATTGACTTTCTTTAAACCCGTCAACGAATCTCCAACCTCAATTTCACCTCTTTGAATTCCAGATGGATAAATTTCGTAATTCTCATAAAGATACTTATCAGAAAACGGAATTGCAGCTTCATAATTTTTGAAATAAAACCAATAATTAAACTGCGCATATTCCGGAATTTCCTCCGCAATTCCATTAATATGAATAGTTCCATTAACAATCTCTAAGGTATCGCCCCCAACTGCAACACATCTTTTAATATAATTCTCTTTTTTATCTACAGGATGCGACATAACTCCACCTGTTTTTGTAATGGGAGCTCCCCCAGAAGGATTGCCATATAATGCACCTCCACCCGCAATGTGCTCTCTAGCCTTGGTCATCATAACATTCTTAATCTTATCAAATTCCTCATAATTTGAGACCCCACTCATGGTAAATGCGTGATTTCTTAAAATAGAATAATAATCATGTGCAATAGCATCATCATGGACGATCACCGTATCTCCAGCTGGCCAGTTAAATACCATGATATCATTTCGTTCTATTGCTCCATAGCCGGGCAGGCGCATGTAATCATTTTTAAACCACTCTACATAAGATTTAGTATATGTTCCTGGAATTCTATTGTGAACAAATGGCACGGAAAACGGTGTTTGCGGAATTTTAGCGCCATACTTTAATTTATTTACAAAAAGATAATCCCCAATTAACATCGTTTTTTCCATCGACCCTGTTGGGATAGTGAACGCTTCAAAAAAGAAAACCCGAATGATAGTAGCTGCAACTATGGCAAAACCAAGAGCATCTGTCCATTCCTTGGGCATTGTTTTTTTATTCTCCTTGTCCTTGGAGCCAGTTAACCTAAACACAACTAATAATGCATGCCCAATAAATGGGGCCATAAAAAACAAAGTTAGATGATCGTGTATACTTCTTTTTTCCCTATCCTCTTTCTTCGTCCAGTCGGTTGGTTCAACAATTACATTTTCTTCTTTATATGCCAAAGCGGGTATCATGTACCATGGGACCAAAACCGTTAATATGGTTTCTTTTGGAGCATACTTTCCGAACATTCTAGCAGTTTCAACATTACAAGCAACTGTAATTACAAAATTTACAAATGGGATTGGGAAAAAGAAAATCCACCACCAAGGTTTGTTTAATATTTTTAACCACACCCAGATATTGTATCCAGGAACAAATCCTTCCCATTTTCGTCTCCCCGCTTTTTCAAAAATCTTCCATAATGATGCAAAATAAATTACAATCATTAAATACAATAATATTTGTGGTACTCCCATTTTATTTTCCTATTGATTTTTATCTAAAAAGACAATACATCTTTCATTGTAAACACTCCTTTTTTACCGCGGATATATTCAGCAGCTAACACAGCTCCAAATGCAAATCCATTCCTGTTTTTTGCTTCATGTTTTATCTCAACAAAATCAATATCAGATTCATATTTCACAACATGCGTTCCCGGCACGTCTTCAGTTCTTATTGATTCGATAGCTAATTCATTTTCAAAAACAATTAGGTCATTTTTCCAAGAATCCTTTCTATCCAAATTATCTATTATTCCTTCTGCAATACTTATTGCTGTACCGCTGGGAGCATCTAATTTTTGTAGATGATGTGTTTCTTTCACTTTCACATCATATTGACTATTTACATCCATCAACGCAGCTAACTTTTTATTTATTTCATAAAAAATGTTAACGCCTACGCTAAAGTTTGTTGCATATAACAATCCTTTGTTTTCAGAAATACATCTTTCTTGCACAGCATTAAATTCCGCATACCACCCAGTTGTTCCAACCACAACAGGAACATTAGCTTCAAAACATTTATTGATATTCTTTACAGCTGATTCTGGAGCTGAAAATTCAATTGCTACATCACAGTCGCTAAGCAAATCAAAATCCAGGTTCGTTTGATTAACTTTCAAATCAATTGAATGCCCTCGCTGTAGAGCAATTTCCTCAATTACTTTACCCATTTTGCCGTATCCAAGAATAGCTATTTTCATCATTATTTTTGACAAGCCAACAAATGTACACTTTTTAACCAAAAATAAGATTTAGAAGTTATCTGGATTATTGTTTTTCTCAAGTCTGAAATAGCTACTTACCTAGATCAAATTGTTTTTGTTCTGAAAATATTTTACTAATTTTCGAGAAAATCGTTTGAAAACGATACAACCATCACAAATTAATTCGCGTCTTTACCGCAAGCTATGAAAACAATAAAATTATTTTTATCGACTGCTCTTGTTCTTTCAATTGGATTCAGCTTCGGGCAAAAAGGAAAAAATGGAACCATTACCCTTTCCGGATCTACAAACATTGTTAACGTTTTTACAACCTTAACAGCTAATGCAGCCTCAGGTAACAGCGTAATTTCAGTCGGTAACTCTTCTCTAAATTCTAATTCATACGGTTTTTCGGGAAATTTAGAACCCGGAGATTTAATTCTTATCATTCAGACCCAAGGTATAGGTGAAGCAGATATGATTGGAGCTCCAAATGGCTGGGACGGCACTTATGCTCTTCCTATTGATGCTACATGGGGCCAAATTACTAATTATAGAAATTCTGGGAACAATGAATATGCAGAAATCAAAAGTATTCCCAACAGCACCTCAATTGAATTAAGGTGCGGACTATCAAATGAATACACGGCATCGGGGAAAGTTCAAATTATAAGGGTTCCAAGATTTGAAAACTTAACCGTTAATGGCACACTTTCAACGGCAGCATGGAATGGAAGTACGGGTGGTGTTGTAGCAATTGAAGTAAATAATAACTTAATAATTAATGGTCAAATTTCAGCTTCTGAACTTGGGTTTAGAGGAGGAATAGCTAACACGGCATCATCATTATTAGGCGTGGCGCATTGGAGCCGCCCCTTATCCAATGCAGGAGGAATGAAAGGAGAAAGTATTAGAGGATGGACTTCAGAATACGCACTAGATGGCGGAAGCTATTGCAAAGCAGCACCAGCTAATGGTGGGGGTGGCGGAAATGGCCACAATGCTGGTGGCGGAGGTGGCGGAAACGCCGGTGATATTTCTAACTGGATTGACGGTGTAGGTGTTCCGCAAGGTAACTTTAACGCATGGTCCATAGAAACGCAAAAGGATGAAGTTACTCCAGCTCCAATAAATGGAGTAGCCAGATCTGGAGGAGGAAGAGGAGGCTTTACCTTCTCCGGGAACAACCAAAATGCGAATACTGTGCCCGCTGGTAACACTGCATGGGGAGGAGATAATCATAAAAATCGAGGTGGCTTAGGAGGAAGACCTCTGGATTACTCAACTGGGAAAATCTTTCTTGGCGGTGGCGGTGGCGCTGGAGATTTAAATGAATCCAACACTATTGGCGGAAGCGGAGGAAACGGAGGAGGAATTGTTTATATTCTGAACTACGGAAATGTTTCGGGATCTGGGAGTATATTGTCGCTCGGTGAAACAGCAGAAAACACAACTGCGTCTAGTGCATCATTTGGAAATATTGCAGGAAATGATGGCTCTGGTGGCGGGGGAGCTGGAGGAACAGTAATTGTAAACTCTCATGGTACCGTATCCGGGATTTCAATTAATGCAAATGGTGGAAATGGTGGAAATCAAATCATTGTAAATGGAGGGTTCGGTAATATGAACGAAGCAGAAGGTCCTGGAGGTGGAGGTGGCGGAGGCTATATCTCTATTTCAAATGGATCTGTGACACAAACGGTTAGTGGAGGGATCAATGGAGTTACCAATTCGAATGGTTTGACTGAATTTCCGGCAAATGGAGCAACAGCAGGAGGAACTGGACTATCAAACCAAACAATAACTAACTCCTTTTTAACTACAATCAATGACACAATTTGTAGCGGTAGCTCAACTACTTTAACGGCTTCTGTAACCGGAACCTTGACCGGCACCATAACCTGGTACGATGCCGAAGTAGGAGGAAATATTATCGGAACCAACACATTAACAACAGGAGCATTAACGGCTAATACAACATATTGGGTTGGAATTTGCCCAGGTAATTATTTGATACCTGTTTCCGTAATCATTTCACCACCAATCACATTTAACGACGCCGCTGTTGTGATCGGAGATGAAAATTGTGGCCTTGGTGATGGAACAATTTCTGGAATTACCATAGCAGGTGGAACTGCGCCATTGACTTATGAATGGAATGGAATACCTACAACATTGAATTTATCGAGTGCCTCAGCAGGCAGCTACACACTAGAAGTAATAGATGCTAAAGGATGCATAACGCCTGTTGGCACTTATGTTGTCGGAAATGCTGCAGCTATCGAACTAGATGAAACTAACATTAATATTTCAAACGAAAATTGCGGTAATACAAATGGAGGAATTACAGGAATTACTACAACAGGAGGTTCGGGAACTATCACCTACACTTGGAATGGTTTGGCTTCAGCAAATGAAGATTTAGCAAATGTTACTGCAGGAAGTTATACGCTAATTGCAACGGATGGATTAGGCTGTTCAACTTCTTCTGGACCTCATGTAATTACTAATATTACAGGCCCTGTATTTGACATAACTGGACTAAACATAACAGATGAATCATGCACACTTACCAATGGCGGCATAGCAGGTATAACAGCTACTGGAGGAACTGCTCCGTTTACTTATTCATGGAACGGTAATACAACCTTGTCTGCCGACACTGCTGATCTTGCAGCGGGCAGTTATACCCTGGTTGTAACGGATGCGTTTGGCTGTTCCGATCAAACTGGACCCTATGCTGTTATTGACAATGCAGCTCCTTTATTAGACACCTCTGGTTTATTAATAACAAATGAGACTTGTGGATCAACAAATGGTTCAATAACCGGAATTACGACCATTGGGGGGAGCACACCATTTAGCTACAGCTGGAATAGCAACATTACTTTAACTGCTGACACTTCATTACTAGCAGGAGGTAGTTATACACTTGCAGTTACGGATGCTCTGGGCTGCACTGTTATGTCAAATCCAATTAACGTTGATAATTTGGGATTAATAGTCGATACTGCATCTTTAGCATTAGTTAATGATGCTTGTACATTAGGAAATGGCTCATTGACGGGAATAACCGTTTCCGGAGGAACTCCTGGATACACATTTGAGTGGAACGGAACAACAAGTCTTACTCCTGATACTGTAGGTTTATTAGCAGGAACTTATACACTTACCATTACGGATAATGCAGGATGCACTTTTACAACAAACCCTTATACTATATTAGACAATACAGGACCAACGATAGATAGTTCTTTGATCGTTGTAAACCCCGAGACATGCGCTTCTGAAAATGGCTCTATCACTGGAATAACCTCTTCAGGTGGACTAGCACCATATACATATGACTGGAATGGAGGTATTACTTCCTCTGAAGATATATCTGGTGTAGCAGGTGGAAGCTATACACTTATTGTAACGGACGGCAATGGTTGTTCTTCTTCAATGGGACCAATTGTTGTAGGTTCAATTGATGGACCAACCATTGATGCTTCATCAATAATAATTACAGATGAAGATTGTTTTGCAGGAAATGGTTCGATCACTGGGATAACAATTACAGCCGGCACTAATCCCTATTCATATGCTTGGAATGGAGTAGTTGGAAACTTGGATGCTACTGACCTAACCTACAACGATTACTCTTTGGTGGTAACAGATGACAATGGATGCACAGACGCTTATGGCCCAATTTCAGTCAGTAATTCAGGTGTTCCTAATGCTGATTTTGACTTATCTGTAAATCCGATTTCTCTGGGTGAAACTTTAGTTATAACCAATAATTCATCTAACGGTGCAGTATCCTATCTATGGGATTTAGGAGATGGCACTACATCAACCAATGTAAATCCGGCTATTACCTATAACGCCGAGGGCTCATATACGGTTTGCTTGACTGCATATACCGCAACAAACTGCCAAGATACGGCATGTCAAACAGTAGAAGTTATTGAAGAAGTAGAATCAGTTATTGGAATACCCACAGCATTCTCTCCAAATAATGACAGCCATAATGATGTGCTCTATGTAAGAGGTTCTGGAATTGAATCTTTTACTTTAATGATTTACAATAGATATGGTGAAAAGGTTTTTGAAACTAACGACTTAGCGAATGGCTGGGATGGAACTTATAAAGGAGAATTGCAAAACACTGGGGTCTTTGCTTACTATTTGGAATATGAATACGTAAATGGGGATAAAAACTCATTAAAAGGAAACATAACTTTGGTTAAATAAATTGTTAAAACAAAAAGACATGAGAAAAATAGTATTTAGCATATTAGCCTTAAGCATATTCATAAATGTGCAAGCGCAACAAGACAGGCACTATAGTATGTTTTATGCCTCACCAATGGCAATAAATCCAGGAGCAACGGGATTTTTTCCGGGCGATATTCAATTGTTTACAGGATTTAAAAACCAATGGAAATCTATTAGTTCAAACCCTTACAATACAATTTCAGCAAGTGTCGACGCTAAACTAGTGAAAGGAAAATCAAATAATAGTTTTCTTGGGTTGGGAGTCAATTTCTACAACGATAAAGCTGGCGATAGTCAATTGACAACAAATATAGCGAACATAAGCATAAATTACGCAATTGAAGTAGCTGACAATCATCAACTAGCACTTGGCATTCAACCTTCATTTTTTCAAAGATTCGCAAGTATGGAATCCTTAACTTGGGACGAACAATGGACAGGTTCAACTTTTGATTCAAATTTAGAAAACGGAGAAACATTAGGCACTAATAAATCATTTAAATTTGACATTAATTCAGGGCTATATTATTTCGGGAAACTTAACAATCAAAACTCCATTAATTTTGGTTTTTCTGTGGCGCACTTATTGAAACCGCAAAACACTTTGCTCAATGCAAATGAAAACCTTTATCAAAAGTATACGATTCATGGGGGTGGAGAATTCAGTCAAAACAATTCGAAAATAGCCTTTTCGCCAAATATGATTTACTTTGTTCAAGGCCCAAATCAGTCATTATCAGTTGGAACAGATTTTATTTACTCTCTGAAAGAAAGCTCAAGATACACAGGTTATTATGACAAATCAACCATTTCAATGGGGGCTTATGTTAGAGTTGGAGATGCATTTTACACTACGTTATTCTTGAATTTCGCTTCATTTTCCTTAGGTGTAAGCTATGATTTAAATATGTCAGGATTGGCCCTTGCTAGTGACGGAAGAGGAGGAATGGAAATGTTGCTTAGGTATAGAATGAATCTATCTAAACAAGGAGCTGCTAGTTTGTAAAAGTTCAACTATTTTTGCAACAAAGATTAACTATGAAAATTTTAATGGTCTGCCTGGGTAATATCTGTCGCTCTCCGCTTGCAGAGGGAGTGCTACAAGAAAAACTCAACCGTAAGGGACTTGATATAAAAGTCGACTCAGCGGGTACAGGAGGGTGGCATGTTGGACAAAGACCTGATCTGCGAGCTATAGCTATAGCGAACAAATATGGCGTCGATATTTCACATCAAAAAGCTAGGCAATTTTCTCCGACTGATTTCCAGGAGTTTGATATTATATACGCTATGGATGGGTCAAACTTGTCAGATATCGTTGCTTTGGCGAAGTCAAGTGAAGACATAGAGAAAGTAGGACTTATATTAGACGAACTAAATGTTGAAAATAACAACTATGTTCCCGACCCGTATTACGGTGGTGACGAGGGATTTGAAAAAGTATATCAACTACTTGATGCAGCATGTGAAATAATTACAAAGAAAATGTGCAATGGAAAAAGGTAAGGTTTACATGATACCAACAACATTGGGTGACTCAACCATTAACTCTGTAATCCCAAAAGATGTTCAACAAATAATAATTGACACAAAGTATTTCATTGTTGAAAATATCAAAACCACTCGACGTTTTTTGAAAAAAGTGGAAAGAGAAATTGATATCGATGAATTGCATTTTTTTGTTTTAAATAAACACACGTCAGCCATTGACCTTGAATCATTTTTAAATCCAGCATTAGAAGGAAACAATATTGGTGTAATCAGTGAAGCTGGATGTCCAGGGATTGCAGACCCCGGAAGCGATATTGTAAGTATAGCGCATTCCAAAAACTTTAAAGTTGTTCCATTAATAGGACCGTCATCTATTTTGCTGGCGCTAATTGCAAGCGGAATGAATGGACAAAATTTTTGCTTTAATGGATATCTTCCAAAAGAGAGAAACTTGAGAATTAAAAAAATTAAAGAACTGGAGAGACAAGCAATAAATGGGTTTACGCAAATTTTCATGGAAACTCCATTCAGGAATAATCATTTAATGGAAGATTTACTAAAGCAATGTGCCCCGAACACTAAACTATGCTTAGCTGCAGACATATCTCTGGACAATGAGTTTATTCAATCAAAAAAGATCAGTGATTGGAAAAAAAACATACCTAATTTGAACAAAAGACCTTGTATTTTTATTGTTGGTTAACGAATTATCAACAAAATTAATAATTCAGTATAAATCTTAAAAATTAAGTCTAATTTCGTATTAAAATCATTTCGCATGGAAAAATTACAAATAAAAGGAAGCTGGAAATCACCTCATATCATTTTGGATCCAAATGGAAATTTTGAAATTTGGGGAAGATCTCTGCCTGAAAATGTAATTGATATTTACAATCCTGTTTTAGAATGGTTAGATACTTATGCGAATAACACTGCGTCTCAAACTAATGTTGAGGTAAAACTTGAATATTTTAATACGAGTTCATCAAAATTACTTTATGAAATATTTAAGCGATTCGAAAATATGAATAAAGCAGGTAACACTATCCATGTAAAATGGTACTTTGAAAGTGACGATGCTGATTTGGAAGAAGAAGGTAAGATGTTTGCCGACTTAGTTGATGTGCCAATTGAAATGATTGCTGTTGAAGAGTTTGAATTTACTTTTCAATAAAAAAACCATCATTATTCTTAGGTAGAATCTCTAAATAATAAATGACCGGGGTATAGGGCGGAACAATCTTTCCTGCAGAACCTTTTTCTTTAAAACCCATTTCAGAAGGAACTAAAACCTTAGCTTTTTGCCCATATTTCATTGATGATATTGCTTTTTTAAGTCCCTCCACCATCTGTCCATTTTGACCAAATTGAAACTCATCCGGATGGCCATTATTATAGGTATTATAGAATTCCTGACCATTCGTAAAAGTTGCTATATAATGTAGATCGAAAACCGCATTGTAATTTATTTTCTTTCCTAAATGAAGAGTATCATAAACTATATATAATCCATCAATTTCAACTATGGAATCTCCATTACTGTTCCAATAATCTATGGTCTCCTCTATTTTTTGAAATTCTTCAAATTCCTTATAACGCTGCCACTCTATTAAAGATGCCGCATACTCTTTTTTGCTTTCAACTTTAATTAATCGAATGTCAATTTTCATTTCAGCATCGTTGATCAGAAAAACGGGTATTTCTGCTTTTATATACTCCTTAAAAAATCTTTCGGGATTAATATAGAATGTGACGCTATCTCCCTCTTTCATTTTGGCAAAGCCTTCCTCTATACCTCCCGGATTATTTGGTGTTTGCAACTGCACTATATCAGGATCCTTGTACCCTGTGTTGTTTGATCTATAGAATACGGAGTCTTCAATAGTACTCCATTTCATATCGATAGACAACACATCTCCAACTTGAGGCTCCTTCCCTTCCCCCACTATATCTTGATATTTATACTTCAATCCTCCTTCGGTAAGAAAATATCCGGGAGTTTCTGTTTCGCAGCCAATTAAAATAGTTGTAGCAAAAAATAATCTCAATATTTTCTTATCTATTTTTCGCATCTACAACATAAATATCATAAAGAACAGTGGACAGTGGTGGAATTTTATTCATATCCCCCAATAAACCATGAGCTGCAAAATGAGGAAGTATAATGTAAGCTCGATCTCCAATATGTAAATATTTAACAGCCTCATGCAACCCTGACTCTACGTTATCCATTCCAACCAAAAAAGTGTGCTCACCGTTTTTATCAGAAGTATAGCAAAGCGTTGTGTCAGAATCAATCAATCTAACTTCAAATTCAACCGTAATGCGCATATCTTCCTCTACGGAGATACCATTTCCTTTTTCATAGATACAATACCGAACACCTGAAGGTGATGAAATAGCATCCCAGTTGTGTCTTTCAATATATCGATCAATTTTATAGGACTCATCCTTTACCCACATTCGGTGCATTTCTATCGATTCCTCTTTCGTTATTGACATTTCTGCATTAGGCACATCAACAACCTCTGCCTCCTGTTTGGGATGACAACTGACCAGAAAAAATAGGGATATTAAAAAAAGTATTCTCATTTTAAAAATTCTACAATTTTAGATTCGAATAATTTCACTGTTTCTTCAAAAGATGCGAAACTAACTCCACCTGCTGCGTTTTTATGACCACCTCCACTAAAGTACTTACTTGAAAACTCATTCACAGCGATATCTCCTTTTGATCGAAAAGACATTTTTACTTTGTTATCATCTTCCTTGATAAATGCTGCCATTTCAACCCCCTCAAGAGATAAAGCGTAATTAACCAACCCTTCGGTATCTCCTTTCTTGTAGCTAAACTGGCTTAATTCATCAGAGCTTATTGCTATAACCGCAACAGCTACTTCTGGCAGCACACGTAGTTTTTCATTTAATGCAAAACCTAGTAAATGTAATTTAGTTAATGTATTTACATCGTGGACCAATTCATGAATTCGAGCATGGTTTAGCCCTCTATTTATTAAATCTGCTGCAATCAAATGCGTTTTAGCTTGAACAGAAGGAAACCTAAATGATCCGCTGTCAGTCATTATACCGCAATAAATGCCCTCCGCTATTTGATTATCGATTAAATCTAAATCATTAAATTCTTCAATAAAATTATAGATGAGTTGCGCTGTAGAACAAGACGATGTATCACTGCACATCCAGTCTGCAAAGTCCGCTGGATTAAGATGGTGATCAATCATAGCTTTATAAGCAGAGCTCTTTTCAATTAACACTCCAACGCCTCCTACTCGACTTAAATCATTGTAATCCAAACTAAATATCAAATCCGCTTCACATATTAGCCCCTCCACAGCATTTTGCTGATATTCGTGAATAAATATATCATCTGTTCCTTCCATCCATTTTAAAAATTTAGGAAAGCTATCTGGAACAACGACACTAACATCAAACCCTTTTTTTACTAAATAGCCAAACACTGCCAATGAAGAGCCAATAGCATCGCCATCCGGAGATTGATGCGTTGTTATGACTATTTTCTTACTTCTCTTTAATATCTCTTCTATATTCATTTCCCAAAAATAAAAAAGCCCTGCTCATTAGGAGCAAGGCTTTAAATAAAGTTATTCAATTTTATCTACTAAACCCTGTGGTTGGACCTGGCTGGTGCTCAATCAACAACCCTACGCAAGCATAGGTTTCTGCTTCAAGTCCTTGACTTTCCTCTCCTCCTTCTGGTGAAGGTATGAATACTTTCATCGTTAACTTTCTCGTTTTATCAGAAATAAAGGTAAACTCTTGAGCATCCTCATCCTTTTTGTTGTCGTAACGCACAACATCTTGTTTTTTGTAACGCCTTGTTTTTATTGTTTTAATTGTTGCTACCTCCTCATAGATAATATCACCATATTCGTCATACATATCATCGCCATTCTCATCAAGCTTTGCAACTTCTTCTACTTCAGAAACTTTTTTTTCGGCCCAATATGGCTTTGTAATCTTTTCGACAATTTTGAATTCAAATTTCCCATCTAGTTCATCGTGAGTTGGCGAACAAAGAGAAATTCTGTATTCCATGTCTTTATAAACAACAAACGTAATCTCTGCAGTGTCTCCTTGCGCAAAGGCGCCACTAAGAGACTGTCCATTCCGCAAAAACCCGTCTCGTTTGGCGTGGCCACAGTACTTAACAATATTTCTGCAGTTTTGACTTAACAACGCACTAGGTGCTATGACTAAAGCAACTAAAAACAGGTTTGTGAATAATCTTTTCATAACTTAAATTTTATATTTTAAAGCTCCCCTTCAATTATATCATTTCTTAATGCAGCAACTAATCCTTTCAATTCTTCATATTGTTCAGACGACACCATAATTGTAGAACCTCCTGATAGAACATATACATCGCCTTCTTGCTCTGTTGTCACATCATCACCTTCTTCCTCTTCAAAACTCCAAAATAGTTCTTCAATATCTGCTAACTCTTCCATTACTTCAGCCACATTTGAATCGTCCTGATATTTCATCATAAACCCCATTAAGTTCTCTACGGTAAGTTTTTGTTCTCCTATTCGAGCTACTAAATTACCACCTTCTTCGTATTCTCCGAGGTTAGTCATTATGTATAAACTTTCAATCCATCCTCCAAGCACAATTAGTGCCAAAGTTGAACCTCTTTCATTCTCTTCTAAGTAGGAATATGCTTTGAAATAAGTTTCATTTGAAAGAAATAATAAAGAGTCAGCGTCATCATTTTCAAGATTAGCCTCAACTTTTTCATAAATCGCTGCATCCAGTGCATTAGAAATTCCAAGATCATCACTTAAAATTTTAATGGTACCAAAATAACTCAGAATTGAAGCATTTTCTGAAAAACTACTGGCAAAAGCTAAATCAGTAAAATAAACACCAAAATTAAGCGCTTGAATTTTTTTTGAAGAATACTTTTCTATGTTTTCAGTTGAATTTAAAATAGTTCCATCATATAAAACTCCCGTTTCTTTTATTACCGCGAACAGCTCATTGGGAGTTGGAACTGAATAAGCCATATCTGGATTTAATTCTGGCATATCCAACAAGACCGTGTCCTCGGAGTTCATTTCTAACGCAATTTTCTCCTTTTCAGGACTAACCTCTTCACCACAACTTGAAAAACCAATTACCACGCCAACCAAGGCTACTACATTCCATTTAAACATATTTTTTTTCATTTCTTGATTTTTGAATGTTCCTATTTAGCAAAAATAGAAATATTTTAATAATAGTAAGGTTTTTTTAGTATTCTCTTAAAGAAATATACTCGAAACTAGATTATTATCTGTAATTGTGGATAAATACGCCAAAATCAACGTTTAGGCATTGATCGAAACATCTTTGACTTGAGCAATCTAGGAACATTTAAGAATAAATACACATTTCTTAAATGCAAAGTGCTTTGTTTTACAAAGCAAAAAGACAAATAAAAAAAATCATTATCCCTTCAGTACCTTTTCTAAACCATCAATATGATCTGCAAATGCTTTTCTGCCCAATTTAGTGGCTTTGTAAGATGTTTGAGGTTTCTTTCCGATAAACTGCTTTTTTATTTCGACATATTTAATTCTCTCCAATGAAGAGACATGACTAGCCAGATTACCATCTGTTAGACCAAGGTTTTCCTTTATATCTTTATAGTTAACCCAATCATTTACAATAAGAATGGACATAAGTCCCAATCTTACTCGACTATCAAAAGCTTTATTTAATTGACTAAACCCTTGCATAGAATTACTATTTTTTTTGGTCGTATTTAAAATACATAACGGTTCCATATATGATATGAAGAATACCAAATCCAATCGCCCAAAAAAGCAAACCTCTTCCGATATAATATGCGGAAACTAAACCTAGAATAATTTCTAAAACTCCTAAATATTTAACATCATTAAATGTATACTTACTTGCATTTAACAGAGCTAGACCATAAAAAATAAGCGTTGATGGAGCGATCAAGCCAACAACTTGATGCTTAATTAAAATTAAACAAAATATACCACCAGCAACTAATGGAATGGAAAGACTAACAACCATTCTTTTGGTGGTGTTGTCCCAAACATTCAAATTCTGCTTCTTTGCCTTCCGCAAAGTAAATATGTATCCGGTAACTAATGATAACAACAAAACAATTGCTCCGATGATAAACAACGATTGAATTTTTAGCATTACCGAATCGTTTCCAGAAGTAATAAATTCAGCATAACTGACTCTAGCAGTGTCGGAAGGTATAATGTGAAAATCACTATACACCAAGTATGCTCCTACTAGAGCATATATACCTGCAAATATTCCAGTCAATCCACTCAATGATAAAAATCTAGATGATTTCTCCATCATGTTTTTTATCTCAGATAAATGCCCTAGTTGTTCTTCTTTCTCAGTCATAAAAATTCAATTATAAAGTACTTTGTCTCACAAAGTTACAGATTTAATCAAAACAACCACTTATTTTGATAAAGTCTTACTGAAAGAATAGTTATATTAACTTGGAGAATATCCGAGAATTGCATCTATAGTACTCACGGATACAAAGTGATAATTATCTCTAGCTTTGACGTAAATGTCTAGGCCTTTTTGTTTCCCTTGCGGAGTTGCTGCCAAAGCATTGTAAAGTGGTTGTAAAAATTTTCTTCTACCTACCCTTATTAAAAATGCTTCTAACTCATCATCAATTTTATTGTATCCGGCATTGATACTTTTTTCAAACCAAATAGCTGCGATTTCCGAGTTACCGGATTGTGTTAAATGGAAAGCATCATCCAAGACAGCCAATTGATCTGTTGTAGTCTCTGACTTTAAATTACGAATAAAGTGCAACCATTCATGGGTTGACCAATCCTGATGAGTAATAGAACTCACATTATTTGTTTCATAAAATGCAGATAATTGAGCTTCAACCGATTTAAATCTTTCAGAAACTACAACAAGACAGTTTTCCGGAAGTCCGGATTCGTATATCCATTCATTCAAATTAAACTCAATATTATTTGGTTCCAATAAATTCTCTTTAAGGTAAGTAACGAACAACTCTGTTGTCATTGTTTGAAATTTGTGTGTAGTAAAGTAGTCTTTTATGAAAAAATCAAACTTTTTCCGCCCAGCAAGATCCTCAATTAATCTTAAAAAAGAATATCCTTTTTCATATGCGATGTCCGTCATTGCTTCATCAGGATCAAGCCCTTTCATTTTTAACTTAAGCATTTGCATTTTAGGTTCTAGAGAAGATATAGAGGCTAGTAAATCTTGATATCCTAATAAGGCGAGCATGTCAACATAGTCTTTACCATATAGCTCTTCCATAATTCTTCTTTCGAAGTACATTGTGAAACCTTCGTTCAACCAGAAGTCATTCCAGTTAGAATTTGTGACCAAATTTCCACTCCATGAATGGGCGAGCTCGTGGGCTACGAGCGTGGTTAAAGAACGATCTCCAGCTATGATAGTTGGAGTTGCAAAAGTTAATCTAGGATTTTCCATTCCTCCAAATGGGAAGCTTGGAGGCAATACGATTACATCATATCTTTCCCACTGATATTCTCCATAAAGACCTTCAGCTGCATCAACCATTTTTCCCATATCCCCAAATTCATAACTACAAGCTTCGATCATAGAAGGCTCTGAATAAACTCCAGTTCTTTCGTCAATTTCAACAAACTCTAAATCACCAACTGCAATGGCCATCAAATAGGTTGGAATCGACTGATTCATTTCAAAATCATAAATTCCTGATTCATTTTTAACTGTAGGATTTGAAGCACTCATAACAGCCATTAAATGGCTAGGAACTTTGACTTTCGCAGAATATGTTATTCTTCGCCCTGGAGTGTCTTGACAAGGAAGCCAAGTTCTTGTTAACACCGCTTGACCTTGTGTATACATGAACGGATTCTGTTTACCAGCTGTTTGTGCAGGAACCAACCAATCCAATGCTCTAGTCCCCTTGGTTGTGGAATAATTAATAGTTACCGACTCTGTATTTTCATCTATGTGTACCGTAATAGATTGACCAAGAAGTTCATCCAAATCACCTATTTCATAAGTAGCTTCTTCTCCTTCATTAAGAGTAATCGATGAAATATCTAAAGATCGAGAATCAAAAACAACTATATTTTTATTGCAAGGATTTTCAATGGTATGCGTCGCACTACCAAATAATATTTTATCAGTAAATGAAATTTCAACGTCTAAGTGTATGTGCGACACATAAACATCAATATAATTAGATAATGTATGATAATCTATTTCAT
>JAQWQH010000041.1 GCA_029244805.1 Flavobacteriales bacterium | reverse complement strand
CTCCTATTACTCGGAACGAGTCTTGGAAGCATGGCACAAGAAAAAGAAATACAAAAAGAAAATAGAAAAACTCAAAAAATCGCTTTCATTTCAACGAAATTGGAATTAACCACTGAGGAAGCAGAAAAATTTTGGCCAGTATATAACGCATCAGAAGCAGAATTCAAGCAGCTTAAGAAAGCGCACAAAGCTGCAATGGGAGAAAAAAAGAAAATCAGTGAAATGTCGGATACTGAAGTAGAGAAACTATTGGACAAAGGCCTTGAAATTCAGCAAAAAGAACTCGAGATTAGAAAAAAATACTTAGTAAAATTTAAAGAAGTTTTACCAATCAAAAAAGTCGCTAAACTTACTCGAATAGAACATGAATTTAGGAAAAGAAATTCCCCAAAGAAAGGAGATAAAAGAGAACGATCAATGCCTCCACCTCCAGCTGAAAAATGAAAAACAAGAATACTTAAATAAAAAAAAGGGAATGTGTTCATTCCCTTTTTTTTATGCCCTTATCCATTGGCTAATTTTATTACCTTAGCATTGGTATAATTTAATCCGAAGTGCTCTTCTATTTTGGATACAAATGAAAAGCATAGAAAACCCATAAAGTAGTAAAAATCATGAATACTGTAGCCATTCATAGTCAATTCTTGGAAACAACTGGTCCTTGCACAGATACTAGAAACATTTTACCTAATAGTATGTTTTTTGCACTAAAAGGAGGTAATTTTAATGGAAATGAATTCGCTTTAAAAGCTATTGAAGATGGCTGTAAATATGCAATTGTAGATGAAAATAAATACGCAATTGACGAGCGATTTATTCTGGTAAATGATGTTTTAGAAGCATTGCAGGATTTGGCTAATTACCATCGGAAGCAATTTACTATTCCCGTAATTGCAATAACGGGGAGTAATGGAAAAACAACAACTAAAGAATTGATTGGTGCTATTTTAGAAACAACCTATAAAACGCTCTATACAAAGGGTAATTTAAATAACCACATCGGAGTTCCATTAACACTTCTAGAGCTCACTAAAAGCCATGAGGTTGGGATTATAGAAATGGGAGCCAACAAGCCTGGAGACATCAAGGAATTGGCGGAAATAGCTGATCCCAACTACGGTATTATTACTAACATTGGCACAGCCCATATTGAAGGTTTTGGCTCTCTAGAAGGTGTGATTAACACAAAAAAAGAATTGTATGACTTCATCCTAAAAGTTAAAGGTAAAATCTTCATTAACCATGAAGACAAATTATTAAACGACATAGTACCAAAGTCTATTTCACATATTACCTATGGAGAACAAGAAAGAAGTTACATCTTCGGTGAATTGGCAAAACTTACTCCTTTTGTGCACCTTGAATGGAGAACTAATAAATATGTCTCTCCTATTATTGAAACAAAATTGGTAGGTAAATACAATTTTACTAATTTTTTAGCTGCAATTGCAGTTGGCCTTTATTTAGATGTTGACAAAAATGAAATAAATAAAGCTTTAACTCGATACAACCCCTCCAATAATCGCTCTCAGGTAAAAGTTACACAAAACAATACCATAATCGTTGATTGTTACAATGCTAACCCTAGCAGTATGTTTTCTGCTCTGGAAAGCTTTAAAGAAATCGAAAACGACAATAAGGTGGCTATCCTTGGAGACATGTTAGAATTGGGAAACATTTCCCAAACAGAACATCAAAAAACGGTTGACTATTTAAAAGAACATGCTTTAACAGCTTATTTAGTGGGCCCAGAATTTGAAAAAACAAAAACAAATAACGCTATATTTGCTACTACGGAGGAGCTAATTTCTTATCTGAATTCGCATTCTCTTTCAGATTCGCTAATTTTACTAAAAGGCTCAAGAGGAATTCAACTCGAAAAAGTTTTGGAGATGAAAAACATATAGTCCTATAAAAACCCATCTTCATTTTTCTAAACATCATTCAAATATCCTAAATTTGTGTTATGTCACTTGGAGAAATCATTGCATTAACTTTTATTATTATCGTCTTTTCGGCGATGATATTTATAGGCATACGTTTATTCAGATGGAATAAAAGAGATATGGATGCAAAAAAAGCTAAAAACGATACAAATAAAATCAACCGCTAATACTCAGGATTATGTTTGGAAATTTAAACATGAAAGATATGATGGCAAAAATGCAAGAAATGCAAGGAGCTGTCGAGGAATCTAAAAAGAAATTAGAAAACATTTATGTGAAAGGAGAATCTCATGACGGAAAAATACGATTTGTTTTAGACGGAAACAGAAAAGTAAAAGATGTTAGTGTCGATGAGAGTCTATTAGCAAAAGAAAACAAAGAAGATATTGAGGATATGCTAGTGGTTGCATTCAACAAGGCAATTGAAGATGCAGATCACGTTAATGAGAATGAAATGAAAAATACAGCGTCCGGATTATTGCCGGGAATGGGAGGCTAAATTAATTACTTAATTACCCATGTGGTACTTCACCAACCCACTAATAGGGGATTTAATCACTTTTCCGAGCTTTACATTGTTCTTTTCCGCCACTTGATGCAGTATATGCATGAAATGATAACCAATAGAACCCACTACGTTTAGCGGCAATTCACTATGATTCTCATATTTACAAATGTGTTTTTTGAAAAAAGCATCCAAAGCTTTGCTCACAATTTCTTGTAAATATTTTTCATTTTCAACTTCTTCTCCAACCCATTTTGCAAATGAAGCAAAATAGCGATTTGGAAGCGCCTCTTTATAAACCCGATCTAAAATAACTTCTATTGATGGTTGAAATTTCAATTCAAACTTCTGTAGCAAAGTATCACCCATTTCTTTGTTTAGGTACCCTTTTAAAACTTCTTTTCCAATATAAGCTCCACTGCCTTCATCACCTAAAACATATCCTAATGCAGGTATATTTACGACTACTTTTTCACCATCAAAATAACAAGAGTTACTCCCTGTACCTAGAATTGCTGCAATACCGGCTTGAGTCCCACATACACCTATAGCTGCACCCAGTAAATCGTGCTCTACAACAATGTTTGCATTTGTAAATACTGACTTTAGTGCTCTTTCAATAATTTCTTTTTTATCGTCCGATGAACATCCTGAGCCATAGAAGTAAACAGCATCAATTTCCTTTGGGTTTTTGGTGATAAACTGCAGTAAAAGCACTTCATTAATTGTTTGCTGTACTTCTTCGGTTGTTTTAAAATATGGATTTAACCCTTCCGTATAGGCTTCTTGAACATTGTCTTTGTCAACAATTAAACGCCAATCGGTTTTGGTTGAACCACTATCTGCAATTAAAATCATAAGGCTAATATAAATTAAAGATTTATTTTATTCAAACTAAGAATTGGTAATCCGAGTTAATTGAGAATTAAAGTTAATTACATATAACTGTATCTAGCCTAACTCCATAACCGGCCCAAAGTCCAATTCCTCCAACAATAGAACTTGGTAAATTACCTGGAGAAGCAAAAGGACTTCCATTGGTAGCCGCTTGATCCTCTAAAGCACGCAGATGAAGATAAGTCAAATAGTCTATTGTTGTAAATTTGATCACCACAGTATCGCCTCTTTTGAAATACCCTTCTTCTGGCCCTTCATCATCTGGCCCTTCTAAATTTCCAACTTCGCCCCTATTGTATTCTATTTCTAATGATAATCCGTTAAGAAACTTGTCATCAAAAACGGAACCAAAGGGAGCTATTGGGAAGGCATCTTTCTGCATTCCAACAACATTATCGTAGGGTGCAGGATAATTATATTTATAGGAATTAATTCTTTGCGCAAACCACCTATATCCATTTCCTTCTTCGGGAGGATCAACCAAAGTACCAAATAAGAACCCTAATGAATCAAGTGACTCGAATGCTTCGAATCGCGTATTAACCAATGGAACGCCCACCGGGAGAATTGTAGAAGCTGTAAGTGTATCCGTTTCAGTTTCGATATACAAACTATAGGTTCTACCTTCTATTCCTATAGCTAAAGGATCTAATGATGTGTAAATACAATAGTTGAAAAATTGTAAACTTTGTTCTGGTATACCTGTTACCTTACTGACTAAAGGCAACAATGAATCTTGTATATCAGCTGAACATAGCTCATTTAATGTAATCTCATTTACTCCATCATTCATGGTTACATTAGCATTATGAATGCTAGTTCCAAATATGGATTCAGTAGAAGTTGGCTCAAAATAACCTTGTGTTTTTGATAAAAAAACAATCGGGTAATTGCTACTCTCAATTTTACCAACAAGCACCACATCTTGCTCTACTTCCGGCAAATCAAATTCAATTGCCTTTGAACATGATCCGAAAACAATTCCTGCAGATAATAGTACCAATAATAATTTCATATGCTAAAATTTAAAATTCCATGTAATAGATGGTAAAATTGGAAACAAAGATACTTGATTTGCCCCCACATCTAAATTACCACTATTCACATCCCCGCTGTAATCAAAGAACAAAAAGTAAGGATTCTTTCGGTTGTATAAATTAAAGACAGAAAAGTTCCATGTAGACACAACTTTCTTTTTCTTTTTTTCAATTTCTCCGGTTTCTAAATTTTTTATTGTTTTAAACCCCTTCCCATTAAAAGTAATTGAAATATCTGCTCTGTGGTAAGATGGCAATCGATATGCGTTTCTGTCACTCCAAACCGTTATCAAACGATTTTCTATTGGATCAAAGTATCTTTTTTCTGGCAAAGTAATGGCGCTTCCCGTAGCATAAACAAATGCAAAACCAACATTCCATCTATCCGTAATATCATACTGCAAAATTACAGATAAGTCGTTTCGTCTATCTTACTTAGCAGGAAACTCTCTACCTTCATTTATTTCTTCAAAAGTTCTCATTGTTTTAGACCAAGTATAACCAATCCAACCATTAAAGGATCCTAAGCTCTTTTTCAAGAAAAACTCTGCTCCATACGAATACCCTTTTCCAAAAGTTAATTGATTGTCTACATTATCATTGATATTATCATCCGGCTGCGAGTTTTCTTTATACTCAACCAAATTTTGTAAATCTTTATAATAAACTTCAATAGAGGCTTCATATTTATTCTTTTTAAAGTTCCTAAAATACCCTGCACTATATTGAATTCCAATTTGTGGCTTTACCAATTCAGAGCTGGGAAACCATAAATCTGTAGGCAAAGAAACCCCAGACATTGATGCTAGGTGGATGTATTGATTATTCTTTGAGACACCAATTTTTACAGAGGAATTATCTTTAAACAAATAGCGCATTGAAATTCGAGGCTCGAGACCTGTGTAACTCGCAATATGCTCTCCCGAAGCCCACTCTTTAGTTGAATCTGTTATTCCTGTTGAGGGATTTTTAAAATATCTTGTAAATGGCCCTATATGGCTGAACGATGAAAAACGCAAACCTAGGTTTATCTTCAAGTTTTCATTAATTTCAATTTCATCTAACACATAAACAGCAGGTTCGTAGGCAATAATTTTTGTAGTGTCAAAATTAAATAATGTTTCACCAGATGAACCTGAAACTGTACTTGGAGTGAATTTATGTCTAATTG
>JAQWQH010000033.1 GCA_029244805.1 Flavobacteriales bacterium | reverse complement strand
CAGCGGGTGAGGCAATAAATATTGATACGGAAGAAATTGTATGAGTAAGAGAAATTCCAATGAAGAAACCATTGAAGATGTTATCAAGAAATTGATAAAGTCTTATGGGATGTCTAAAAATCATGATTCCTACCAAGCAGAGGATGCATTCAAAAAGGTTATGGGCGCTCCAATAGCAAAGTATACCAAGGAAGTATATATAAAAAATAAAAGGATGTATGTAAAACTTACCTCCTCTGTTATTCGAGAAGAGCTATCTATGGGTAAAAGCAAAATAGTTAATATGGTTAACGAGGAAATAGGAAGAGTAGTTATTCTAGATATCGTTTTTGTTTAATGTTTTTGCTTTCCGTAAAACTTTTTTTTTCCTTGAAACTTCTTTTTTCCTCCTTTGTTGTTTTTTCCTTTTGAAGATGTTTTCCTCCATTCTGGTCCTTCACCTAAAACTTCAGGAAGCTTAACTTTTGGTACCTCATTTTCAATTAGCGTTTCGATATTTCGAAACTTGTACATGTCGTCAGGGTTTATTAATGTGATGGCAACACCAGTGGTATCTGCTCTGGCTGTTCTTCCGATTCGATGTACATAATCGGCTGGGTTTCCTGGTACATCATAATTGATTACCAAGTTAATGTCTTTTATGTCAATTCCACGGCTAATAACATCGGTAGCGACTAAAACTCTCACTTTTTTAGTAGTAAATGCCATTAAAACATCTTCTCTTTCTTGCTGTTCTAGATCTGAAGAAATGCCCTTTACTTCAAAATTATTTCCACGCAAAGACCTAACTATGTCATTTACTTTGCGCTTTGTTGAAGTGAAAATTAGAATACTTTTATATTCGTCTTTTCCTTTAATTAAAGAGCTAATTAAAGGTGTTTTTTGATTGTCAAAAGTTAAATAAGCGGCTTGTAAAACACCTTCCGAAGGTTTCGATATTTCGATGCTGACTTCAAAAGGATTAGTAAGAAATCGTTTTGCTAAATCTCTAATTTTAGGAGGCATTGTAGCGCTAAACATTAAGTTTTGCCTCTTTTCCGGCAAGAAGGATATAACGCGGCATATGTCTTCGTAGAATCCCATGTCTAGCATTCTATCCGCTTCATCAAAAATCAAGTTTTCGATTGTACTAACGTTTATGCTTTTCATTATAAGGTGAGAAATTAATTTACCGGGAGTTGCTATAATAATATCAACACCTTGGTCCATTGCTTTCTTTTGTTCTTTCCAGTCGCCCGCTTTGCCTCCTCCATATAAGCAAATAGAGGTAGCTCCTGTAAAATATGCTAATCCTTGTATTTGTTGGTCTATCTGCAAGGCTAATTCCCTTGTAGGTACAATTATTAGCGTACTTGTGCTTTTGTAATCTTTTTCTAATATTTTATTCAGAATAGGAAGCACAAATGCAGCTGTTTTACCCGTTCCTGTTTGGGCACACCCAATGATGTCTCTTCCTTTTAGTACTTCTGGAATAGCTTGTTCCTGTATAGGGGTGGCTTTTTCAAAGCCCATACAAGAAAGTCCTTCTAATACAAGTTCGTGTAAGCCTATTTCTTCAAATGTCATGATGGAAAGGTCTTGTTATTTTTCGAATAAAACAAATGCGATAGTAATTGTTATGTACGTTCAATTGTTGGTTATCCTAAACCAACATCCAAGGCAAACATTAATATAAATCCAAGCATAAATCCAATTGTGGCTATATCGGTGAATTTATCTCTTTGCGATTCAGGGATAACTTCCTCAACTACAACATATATCATAGCTCCTGCAGCAAATGCCAGAGCATAGGGTAGAATGGGTTCAAAATAGATGACAGCCGCTGCTCCAATAACTCCAAAAATTGGCTCTACAATAGCCGAAAGTTGACCGTACCAAAAACTTTTTCTTCTCGAAACACCTTCCCGTCTTAAGGGCATAGCAACTGCAAAACCTTCCGGGAAATTTTGAATAGCGATTCCAATCCCCAGAATCATTGCCGTGTTAATGAGTTCGGGATCCCCCATAGATGCGCCAAAAATAACCCCTACAGCTAATCCTTCGGGTATATTATGCAACGTTATAGCAAGAACCAATAAAGTTGTCCTATGCCACTGGGTTTTAACTCCTTCTGCCTCTGTTTCTTTAAAGTTAATATGTAAGTGCGGCATAATCCTATCCATGCCAAATAAGAACAAAGCTCCTAATATAAAGCCAATTACTGCTGGAGTAACTTGAGTAAACCCTTCACCTTCAGACATGCCAACTGCTGGGCCTAACAGACCAAAACAACTTGCTGCAACCATTACACCTCCTGTAAAACCTAACATTCCATCTAAAACGGCTCGGTTCAGTGTTTTAAAAAAGAAAACCATTCCAGCACCTGCTGCTGTTACTAGCCAAGTAAATGTTGTCGCAATTAATGCTGCTAAAATTGGATTAATGCTTAAGAAAAAATCTACTAAATAATTCCACATAGCTGTCTAATTTGTTTGAACCAAAACATTTTGAGCCACCCTTTCTGAAATATTTAATTCTTTCCCATTAATTGCTATTCTGAGGCTTTTATCGAAACCATGAATTTCTAATACGCTGATATGTTTTCCTAAAATCATGTTTTCTTTTTCTAAGTATTGCAATAACTGAGCAGAAGAATCTTTAACTCCAATAATAATTACTTCTCTATTGATTTTAACTTCAGATAAGTAACTTCGTTTTCTTGAATCCGTTATTTTATGGTCTGTATTTGGAATAGGGTCTCCATGTGGGTCAAATTTAGGATTGCCCAAAAAGTCATCCAATCTATCTACTAATTCATTCGAATTTATATGCTCTAGCTGCTCTGCAATTTCGTGTACTTCATCCCATTTGAATTTCAGTTTATTCACCAAGAATGTTTCCCATAATCGATGTTT
>JAQWQH010000015.1 GCA_029244805.1 Flavobacteriales bacterium | reverse complement strand
CATCCTCACCAGAAGGTGGCTCATCCGTCACAGATTCAAGCAAAATATCCGCGGCATCTGAGAAATGAGGGGGGTTTTCGACACCCGAAACGTCGTATCTCGAATATTTTAGTACTTAAATCTATTCCGGTAGCGGTGTCTTTTAGATTTCGCATGGCCATGTTGACAATTTTACTCGTTTCTTCCTTTGCCGTTTTAACTCCTTCCCATGCTTTAATAGAAATATATATTTGTTGCGTCATATTGTGAACGTATTCTTCACGAATAGCTTTAAGCATCTCAGAATGTAAGAGCCTAGCACTCATACCTGGTTTATGTAAACGCATAATCATGTTATTGGGATCTATTCTTTCCATGTAAAGAACTGTTCGCTCATAAGCTTGCATGCTAAGTGGAATGTATTCTTTGGTTAATTTCATTTTTAATTCATCTTCCCGATTCGATTGTTCCTTATCAAAAAATTGTTTTAAAATTATAAAGACAGCAAAAAATACAACTAATGCTGGTATTAATATTTTAACTATTTCAATTACTTCTTCCATAACTACGCGAATCTTTCTGTCATTTTTTTATCCTATTACGTGTGAATACAAATAAAGTTAAAAGATATCAGAAATATATTTATTATTCAATATAATGCGCGTATTAACAATCGTTACAAAATATTTGACAACTTTAATTGAAAAATCGAAGTATCTGAAAAACAACTTTAGTAAGTTTGTAAACCACAATTAAAAAAAACAGAATGCAACAAGTTTCAGACAGATTAAACAGACTTACCGAATCCGCTACAATTGCTATGGCACGAAAGAGCAGAGAGTTAAAAGCGCAAGGGAGAGACATTATAAGTTTGAGCTTGGGCGAGCCAGATTTTAACACCCCAGATTTTATAAAGGAAGCTGCAAAAGAAGGAATTGATCAAAACTACACAAAATACATGCCTGTAAATGGTTATGAAGATTTACGTGAAGCTATTTCTAAGAAATTCGAAAGAGATAATGGTTTAAATTACAACGCCGACCAAATTGTTGTTTCTACCGGAGCGAAGCAATCAATTGCAAATGTAATGATGAGTTTAGTTAACCCGGGAGATGAAGTAATCATTCCGGCACCATATTGGGTTACATACGCCGATATAGTAGCTCTGGCAGAGGGTGTTCCTGTAATTATTGAAACATCTATCGAAAACGATTTTAAAATTACAGCAGATGAACTAGAAGCAGCTATAACGGATAAAACCAGAATGATGATTTACAGTTCTCCCTGTAATCCAACTGGTTCGTTGTACAGTAAAGATGAACTGCGCAACTTGGCCAACGTAATCGTAAAGCATGAAAATGTTCTTGTAATTAGTGATGAAATCTATGAGCACATCAACTTTGTTGGAAAACATCAAAGTTTAGCGCAATTTCCTGATGTTTATGAGCAAGTAATTACAATCAACGGTGTTTCTAAAGCATTTGCTATGACAGGCTGGAGAATAGGATATATAGGAGCTCCGACTTGGATTGCACAAGCTTGTACTAAAATGCAAGGGCAAATTACATCAGGAACCTGTGGAATAGCCCAAAGAGCAGCTATTGCTGCTGTATTAGCAAGTCCAACTGTAACAGGTGAAATGAAAGAGGCTTTTCATAAAAGAAGAGATCTTGTACTTGGAATGTTAGGAGAAATAGCGGGTGTGAAAATAAACTTGCCCGAAGGAGCATTTTATGTATTCCCTGATATTAGTTCATTCTTTGGAAAATCAGATGGAACTGCTACGGTGAATAGCGCTGATGACTTGACTATGTATATCTTAGAGAAAGCGAATGTTGCCTTAGTTACAGGTGCAGCTTTTGGCGCTCCGAATTGTATTCGCATTTCTTACGCTGCAAGCGAGGAAAATTTAACGGAAGCGATGAATAGAATACGAAAAGTATTGGATGAACTAAAATAAATTACTGGATGGAATTACCAAGACCATTAGTAATTAAATTAATCTGGTATTTCTGATGTTTTTGAATCGTCCATTTCATTACAAAACCATTTTTTCACCTAAATCTAATTCGATTAAATCGTCTAAAATAGCTTTAATTCTGGAGTGATGAACCGGACTTGCTAATTTATTAAGTGGCCGAATTCCTATCTTCTTTTTATCTTGGAAATGTTCATCTAATTCTCTGGTCCTTACGATATAAAATTTCCATTGGTTCAAATCCAACACATCAATTTTTGTTACATCCTTTTGGTCCAATAAACAAAAAATATAGATCTCCGCTTCTCTATTTCGAAAAGTAATAGAATCTTCCGTTTTTTTATTCACTCCTTTTTTTGGTGCGATATCATACAAAACTCTTTTGGGCCTTTTTTGTCTCCAGCTCTGTATATAACCCGAAGTTTTTACTGCAATTTTTTTTCTGCGGTACCTAAATTCTATATTCCCCCAATCAATTCTAGGAAATCTCGTTAACTCAAGGGCATTTGCGACTAAATACAAGCCGAAATCGTCTCGATTCTTATTTATTAAAATATCAGAATAAGTCCATTGCCAAAAATCTTTAATTTTTGCATCAGCCAAACCCTTAATTTCTTCATGCCCAAAAAACATGTTACGAATTTACAATTTCCCTGTTTAATATTATTGGTTTTTGTAAAGCAAACGATATATTTACAAAAGGTAGAATGCAGCATGAATAAACAACAACTCATAAAGTGGTCCTTTTGGCCGATACTGGTTGCAGTTATTTTAATTGTCTACTCCTATATAAGTGCTGAAGCGGTCAATAAACATTTAAACTTTATACCAGCTCATGCAAAAGCTGTAGTTGTAGTAGATTCAAAGTATTTGGCTAAAGACTTCTTCGAATTATTAAAGTTTAATCCGACCAAAATAGATGAAGTCTTATCTGTTGAAGAAAATAATGATATCAATGAATTACCTGCAGAATTGCCGGGTATAGTTCCATTGGAAAAAATGGCTTTTTACCTTTATCAAGATACCAGAACAAAAGACCAACAATTCTTTCGCTGTTTCATAGCATCTTTATCTGATGGATCTCAATTTTTAAGAAAGATGAACGGTATGCGTGAAGAGGCTATTGTAGCGAACATTGAAGGTGGTCAAGTTCACTTTTTTAAAGAAGATAATAAACTTGTATTAATCAAGGAAAATATTGGTCTTGTAATTGAACCTATCAACCCAACCTTCAAATTAAATATTGCTATCGGAGAGGAACATTATATGTCTGTTTTTTCAAATGAGGCTATTTCACTTTCGGAGGAAAGCCCAAGCTTTTCTGAAACCCTCAGACAAAAGAATCATGTTACTATTTGGTCACCAAACGAAGAAGGGATGTTAAAAGGTTTTGTTGGAGAAATGATTGGTGTTGATAAAATGTTCAATAGTCAGTCGATATCTGTAAACTTAATAGATGAAAACATAGAAACAATTGTTCATTTATTCCTTAACGAAAAGGATTTACTTATCGAAAAAAGTACTGATATAGTTCCCTTAAATAATCAAGAATTACTTCGTCTAAGCATGAGCTTAAATCCAAAGAAATTAAAAGACTACTTTCAGTCCTTAATACCTTCGGAAAATTATTTCCTCACAGATACTTGGACCGGTCAAATTTCTACAAGCATTATTGGTTTTAGAAACGAACCTGTTTACAAACTAAAAGCAGATACTCTTATTGATAATAGTAAATTAGATACTTTAATTCAAATTGATACTGTCGAACTATCTCGCTTGGTAAACTTACCGCATTTCGCATTAGCTATCGAACTTGAAGACGGAAAAACTGTCAGGGAATTAATAAGAATGGATTCCACAATAACTGCTAAAGATGGATACTTCTATACAAAAATACCTAACCTAATAAATGAAAACATTTATATAAAGATAACAGGAAACGACCTACTCCTCTCTTCCACTCCATCGGGCCTCAAGTATAAGCCTAGCTATTCTACTTTTGCTTTTAACATGAACATAGAAGGACTCATTTCGAACTACCCACCCAAAGACATGCTGCAGGCATTGTTTATACCAACAATCAATAAATTTGATTTTAAATCGTTCGAAATGTATTACGATAAAATGAATGATGACTTTATCTGTCTTAATGGAAAACTAGAACTGGGAAAAGAAGATGTCCACTCACTTTTAAAAGTTGTCCCTTTTGCTTTTAACATGGCTTCTGATTTTTAATCCAATCTTTTTGAAGCATCCTTCGGCTTGTACTCGTAATGAATAAGAAACCCTGATTCTGGATCGCTTATCGATGTATAGCCATTTTTCTCCATTTCCCTTTCCCGCTCTTCATCAATTTCCCATTGATATCTTTTTTGTTTAAACGTAGCACCCTCTTCTTTTAAAAAAAAAGCAAGAACAACACCCACCAAGGCCCCTAAAAAATGTGATTCTTGCGATACAGATGGATCTAAGGGAAATAGACCCCAAATCATACCTCCATATAAAAATACAACGAAAAGAGAAATCGCCATAAGTCTTACATCTTTTCTAAAAACACCACTGAAAAAAAGGTAAAATGCTAAGCTATAAATAACACCACTCATCCCTGCATGATAACTACCTTGCCTTGCCCAAATCCAAACAAAAGCACCTCCAATAAGCCACGATAGAAAAAGGACCTTCCAAGCTATATTTTTGTAAAAGTAAAACAATGCCCAACCCAAAATTAATATTGGAGCCGAATTATTAATAATATGAGAAAAATCCTTAGTTGAATGAATTAATGGAGAAAACAAAACCCCTATTAACCCAGAAAAATCTCTTGGCTTTATACCATATTGAAATAAATGTAATTGATAATGTAAATTAAATCCGTGGATAATCCACATCAAAGAAAGAATGGAAAAGGGAACCAAAGCAGCCCTTAAAAGCGAATTTCTTTCATTTTTGTACATTAACTAAACCCTCTTTCTTTTTTTATTGTTTCGTAAGCTTCTTGAATTTTTTGAAATTTTTCTTTAGCCGCTTTTTGGTGCTCCTCTCCCATTTGTTCGTATTTATCGGGATGGTGCATTACAGCCATTTTTCTATAAGCTTTCTTTACCTCCGCATCAGTAACGCCCTTCTCAATTCCAAGAGCTCTGTAAGCATTTGAGGTACTTTTGTAAAACATTGCCTTTAGTTGCTCAAACTCCATTGAGGATATGCGCAAGTAATCAGCTATTTGTTGAATTACTTTAACCTCAGATTCAGAAACATGTCCATCTGCTTTAGCTATACCAAATAAATATTGCACCAGCACAGAACGCTGCTGATGCGGCATAACTCCAACTATATCATTACAGACCTGACTTAAATTGAAATCTTTTTTTAATATGTCTTTAAAATTACGTATTTGTTCATTTGCAAATTGCGGTGAAAATTGTTGATTTAGAAAAGCCTTAACATAATCTAACTCGGATTTCAATACTTTTCCATCTGCTTTCATTACGGCTCCTGACAGGACCAATAATGCCGTTGCAAAATCATTTTTATTGATCTGTTGCCGATAATAGCCTTGGTTATGTCCTCCGCCCATACTTCCAAATCCTCCAGCAAATCTGCTTCGAGGACCTTCACCATTTTGAAAAGTTTTCACATTCGTAAAAGCCGAGCCAATCATATAACCAAGAATGGCTCCCCATATTCTTCTAGTCAATAAAAACCCTATTATTCCTCCTATTAATCCTCCCATTTTCTTGTATCAAATTGTTCTAAATAGATTTTTTATTCTGCTTGTAAATTTATCATTTTTTATCTTTACTTTTAGACGATTAATGGCTGTTTTTCCGTACGAAATAGAATATCCTGTAATAAAATCAGGTAGCAGATACAAATTTCAAACCCAATCTAACATTGAGTACGAGGTTCGTTTTGCACGTAAAAAAAACAACTTATTACATACGAGTATTGCATTTGGGGTTCTCAATGATGAGTTTGAAGGTGAAGAGTATTCGCTCACCAACAAAGGAGAAGCTTACAGAGTTATGACAACAATTGTTGTTATTGTAAAGGCTTACATGGAGCAGCATCCAAACGTGAAAATTTATGAATTTGTCGGTGAACCAACAGCAGCAGAGCATGATGAGTTTCCCGCCAAGAGGCTAAATCTTTATAATCGCTACTTAGATAAAATGTTTGATCAAAACTGGGAGTTTAACCTCCATGGGAACAAAATGGTCATTTCAAAAGTATAATTAAGTGTCTATTTTTAGACTTAACGTCACCTACTCTTATAACATTTCAACAAACAGAAGAGAAACCTTCTTTGTTCAAAGGATTTCTCTTCTGCAGCAAAATATAAATTACACCACTAGTCGATCATTTCAACACTTCGACTAATAAAATCTGCCAAGTCTTTACCCTTCAACATTCCATTAGAAAGTAGAGCTAAGTCAACAGCTTGTTTCGCTAATTTCTCTTTCTTACCTTTATTTTTTTCGGCAAGTATTTTAGAGGTTAACGGATGATTGCTATTAACAACTAAATTATACATTTCAGGAAATGCTCCCATCATCTGCATTCCTCCTCCACCCATAGCCTGCTGCTCTTTCATTCTTCGCATAAATTCACTTTGCGTAATAACAACGGGTTGTTCAGTTTCACTCATACTTTCGAACTGAACGGTAAACTTATCCTTAGTAACGTTGCTTTCAAAAACAGGCTTTACTTTATCTTCATCTTCCTTTGACAATTTTGATGGCTGTGCTTCTTCCTTGTTAATTAACTTATCAATAGTATCAGCATCCAAACGAGCTAAAGAAACGCCTTGTTTTTCCTCAATTTTCTGGATATAATGACTTGATAATGGACCATCCAATAGCAAGACATTGTAACCTTTCGCCTTCGCAACTTCAATCAGTGAGTGATGTTCCTCTGCGCTATGAGAGTAGAGATAAACCAGTTTGCTATCCTTGTCAGTTTGCGCATCTTTTACTTTTTCTTTGTACTCTTCAAAAGTAAAAAACTCATTATCGGTAGTCTTTAAAAGCGTAAATTTCTCTGCTCTTTCACCAAACTTATCATCAGTAAGATTACCATATTGAATAAACACCTCAATATCATTCCATTTAGACTCAAAATCTTTACGATCTTTCTTAAACATTGAACCTAACTTATCCGCTACTTTTTTAGAAATGTGATTTGATATCTTTTTGACGTTACTATCACTTTGTAAGTAAGAGCGTGAAACATTTAACGGAATATCTGGCGAATCAATAACACCATGTAAAAGTGTTAAGAATTCTGGAACTATGTTCTCAACAGAATCTGTTATAAAGACTTGGTTGCTGTATAATTGAATCTTGTTTTTCTGTACCTCAACTTGATTCCTTAATTTAGGAAAATATAAAATCCCCGTTAAATTAAAAGGATAATCAACGTTTAGGTGAATGTGAAACATTGGATCCTCAGAAAAAGGATATAATTCGTTATAAAACCCTTTGTAGTCCTCAGCCTTTAAGTCAGCGGGTTTTTTAATCCAAGCAGGAGCTGTATTATTTAAAACATTAGGAACCTTCTTTTCAACTTTCTTAACATTTCCTTCTTCATCTTTTTCTCCTTTAGGATCTTCAATGAATTCCGATTTCTCTCCGTAAATAACATTAATAGGCAAGAATTTACAATACTTATTTAAAACAGTATTTATTCTAGCATCTTCTAAATATTCCTTGGAATCTTTTGAAACATGCAAAACAATTTCAGTTCCTCTATCTTTTTTTTCTATATCAGAGATTGTGTATTCTGGACTTCCGTCAGATTCCCATTGTACTGCTTGCGCTGCTTTTTTATGAGATAATGTTTTAATCTGAACCTTATCAGAAACCATAAAAGAAGAGTAAAACCCTAATCCAAAATGCCCAATAATAGAATTGGCATCTTTGTCCTTATATTTCTCTACGAACTCAGTAGCGCCAGAAAATGCAATCTCGTTTATGTATTTATTTACTTCCTCAGA
>JAQWQH010000007.1 GCA_029244805.1 Flavobacteriales bacterium | reverse complement strand
CTATTACAAAAATCACACAATTAAATAGCGGTGACCGTCTTGTAGAAATTGCACAGATGTTAAGTGGAGAAAACCCATCTCAAGCTGCAATTGATAACGCGAGGGAGTTATTGAATTAATTCCACCATACAACAAAAAACTTTCCTGTATTCCCTTTTTTATCTTTCATCCAGCAAAGTGGAGATCTTTCTTTATTTAATTGCTGAGTAACTTGCGGCTCAAAATCGGTATAAGAAATCCAGTTACTTTCAGAATTTAGATCTAACAACCAATCAATTTTAGAAGGAATATAGAATGTGTTTTCATTCAGAAGATATAATTCTTTTAAGCGAATATAAAACCCTTTTATGCATTGGTTGTTTACCAGAAGAAACTTCTCGTTTACTAGATTTAAAGGAACAAAAAGCTGTGCTTTGAAATATGTTTTTTGTTTAATTTCAGCTAGTTTGATTTGGAGTTTTTCAAGGTGTGATTTTGTTTGTTTATGAAATAGTATGGGTAATTGTTTTTCTTTAAGCTTTGTTAATTTCTGTATTAAACTATCTTTTCGATTGGGTCCGACCCATCTGTCTATTTCCTCAGAGCTATTGTCTGGATCATAAAGGTAAAATTTGTATACAATTTCAAGGTGAATGAATTGTTCCTTTAGTTTTAACAGACAATCTATTTCACCTAAAGTAATTTTGTTTTCAATTATTTGAAGGTTTTCTCTGAGTATATTAATCGACTCGTATTGATTTAGTTCATGAGAAACAAATCGTTCAACTATTTTTCCTAACCGAATGTTCGAAGGCAGTATGCCTTCATAGCTATGAGCAGCTTTGTGAACAGGTAATTGTAACTGTGATAACTTATTTAAAGGCTTTTTGGTCCAAAGGAAAGGAGTGCTTAAGAAACCCTGGTATAGGTCGGTTATTTTAGAATGATGATGCAAAATATTTCTTTGATGTAGTCAGATTACAAACATCGCAATATAACTTTTTTAATCGCTATTTAATTACGTTGATAGTATTTGTGCTTATTTAGTTTTTTAGAATTGATAAAACGAATCCTCAAATAAAACAGGAGAATGATATCATTTCGATTTGTAAAAATGGTTTAAAAGTCTCTAACTCCTTTTTGGATGGTTCTTCTTTAATTCATTTTCGTGGTATTCAACTTTTTTGACAACCTTTTTTAACCATTCAAAATAAAGATCATCTTTTTCTTTTTGTGTAAGTTGCCAATCAATATTTGTTTTTCGTAGTTTTTCGGTTAATGTGTGAATACACATGGCTGCCGATACGGATATATTAAAACTTTCTGTAAAACCATACATGGGGATTTTCATATGAATATCTTCCATTTCCAAAGCTTTATCCGTTAAGCCTTCAGATTCTGTTCCAACCATCAAAGCAATAGGTTTGTCCAAGGGAAGTTCATCTAAAAGGATGTCTTCTTCATGCGGAGAGGTCGCAACAATGGTATACCCTTTTTCTTTTAAAGATTTGATACAATCTACTGTATTGTATGTTTTTTCATTGTACTTCTGCATGGTTAACCATTTGGTAGAGCCTAATGCTACCAGAGGGTTTATGTCATATTCATTTCTATTTTCTATAATATGAATATCCTGAACACCAAAGCAATCGCAGCTTCTTAGCACAGCGCTTGCGTTTTGAGATTGAAAAACATCTTCAATAACTACAGTTAAATGCCGAGTCCTATCATTTAATACCTTTTTGAATAGTTCTTTTTTGTGATCAGAAACCAATGGTTCTATTCTGTTTTGAAATTCTTTGTCCATTATTGCAAATGTAAAATATTAAAGCAAAAAAAAACCTCATCCATAAGGAAGAGGCCTTTTCTTTAGAATTAATTCTAACTAGTTTACTTTCCCAGCAAGGTCAGCTCCAGCTTTAAATTTAACTACATTTTTTGCTTTAATTTGGATAGCAGCCCCAGTTTGCGGGTTTCTTCCAGTTCTAGCAGCTCTTTTAGAAATAGAAAAAGATCCAAATCCTACTAGTGCAACTCTGTCATCATTTTTAAGTGCAGCTCCAACAACAGATACAAATCCGTCTACAGCTCTTTTTGCGTCAGCTTTAGATAATCCTGAATCTCCTGCAATCGCGTCTACTAATTCTTGTTTGTTCATTTTTTTAATTTTTTAAATGATTAATAATTAATTCTCGTTGTAACAAATATATGCGTAAACCTAAGCGAGGCAAGGGTTTCGGTAATAAAAATGGCTGTTTTGTTGATAAGTAGAACCCTTTGTTAATAACCATGGCCTGAAACGCCCTATTTAAGGGCGTTTTGGGGGTTTTTGGCTAAAGAAGGGGAAATGTTCATCTTATTTAAAGACTCTGTCTAACCCTTTAAACTCAGGGGATTGAATGGAAATAGCCTTCATTGGCTTTTTTGAAGAAATTGTAACACCGTGCCAGGTGTTTTTTGGGATTACAATTAAATCACCTTTTTTCACTTCATAAGTTGAGTCAGAAACTGTAAACTCTCCAGTACCTTCTAGTATATATACATTCTCTACATGGTTTAAGTGCTTATGCATTTTAACCTGTAGTTTTATCCATATAGCGAATGTGGTAGATAAACTGTCCGTATCTATCTTTTGTATATATAGGTTATCGTACTCTTCTGCAGGTTCTAAATTATAAGTCGATTTAATTGTTTGTGCACTTGCTATGTATATAAGGAACAAAAATGTTAAGGTTATTGATGTTTTCATGCTATATGCATTTATAGGAGTCGTCTAATTTTATTCCGTTCAAAAAGGATTTAATATCCATCCGTTTTTTCCCAGCAATTTGTAATTCGAGTATTTGTAAACTTCCAGAGCCACATCCAATTTGCAATAGCCCTTTTCCGTCCGTTTTAATAATTCCAGGAGTTAAATTGTTTTCAGTTTTAATTGTTTTAAATAGTTTCAATCCTAATTCTTTGCCGGCTGAATCAATTAATACCGACCAAGCTGCGGGGTAGGGAGAAAGCCCTCTTATGTGATTGTGAACTTCCGAATTAGATTTATTCCAATCTATTCGACATGTTTCTTTAAAGATTTTAGGAGCTTCTTTTATTTGGTCGGTCATTAATTCTGCTTGGGGAATTCCAGTCACTTTTCCTTGACCTATGTTATTAATAGTATGAACTAATAAATCAGCTCCTTTAAGCATTAATCTATCATGTAGATCTCCGACATTCATATTCTTGGTAATCTCAATTTCCACTTTATCTATTATGTTACCTGTGTCGATTTCCTTCTCTATGAAGAATGTCGTTGCACCAGTTTTACGGTCTCCATTTATTATTGCCCAGTTCAATGGGGCGGCACCTCTGTAGTCTGGTAAAAGAGACCCGTGAAGATTAATGGTTCCTTTTGGTGGCATGTTCCAAATTACTTCTGGTAACATTCTAAAGGCAACAACCACAAACAAATCTGCACCTAACGATTTTAGGCTGCTCACAAATTCTTCATCCTTTAATTTTTCCGGTTGGAGTATTTGTAAGTCATTTTTCAAAGCGTATTCCTTAACTGCAGAAAATCTAATTTTCTTTCCTCTACCAGCAGGCTTGTCTGCTACAGTTACAACTCCAACAACTTCATGTACTTTATTTATTGCATCCAAACTCGCAACAGCGAATTCTGGAGTGCCCATAAAAACAACTTTCATAAGCTTATTTAATGAATTACAAATTTAGGGTTAATGAATTAGGGTAACAAGTTAACCAAATCATTTACATTTAAGAACGGTCCCCGTTTAATGTTTGAGAGGATGATAATTGTTTGTTGCATTTTAGGGATTCTAATAAAGTAAGTTCTAAACCCTTTCCACCATCCGGTATGAAAAGGGATTTTACCTTTTACATCATCGTAAGTTAGTCTAAATCCATACCCATAATTCTGTCCATTGTTCTTCTGGTCGATATGCTCCGTAAATGCTAAGTCTAAAGATTCGTCCGTCAATAAAGTCCCATTGTACAATGCTTCATCGAACTTTAGCATATCCTCTACATTCGAATAAATACCTTTATCTCCAACAGCTCCGTTTAAATAAATGTCAATACATTCAGTATAGTTTCCTGTATATCCTTTTGCAGGATTGATTAGTTCATCTTTATTGTCTCGAGTGTATAAAACTGAGTTATTCATTTCACAACGGTCAAAAATATTCGTTTGTAAGTAATCTTTATAATTGACGCCGGAAACATTTTCAATTATCTGAGCTAGCAACATGTAGTTTGTATTACTGTAATAATGATGTGTGTTTGGCGAATAAGCTACTTGCGGTATGATTGCAGCCATAATGTCAATTACATCTGTATTGTGTATAGATTTATTTTTGTCAGGCCAAATACTGTCTGGTTGATCACAAAAGTGATCATATTTGCTAAGACCTGAACGATGAGAAAGTAATTGATGAATATCTATTCCTTCGTATGGAAAGCTAGGGATATATTTTTCTACTGAGTCTGTCAAATTTATCTTTCCTTGCTCAACTAATTGTAAAATAGCAACAGATGTAAATGGTTTTGAAGCTGAGGCTAGATTGAACGTACTCTCGATAGTTAATGAATCTTTCTTTTTCCAATCTGCAAATCCATAACTCTTTTCCAAGATGATTCTGCCGCGTTCAGCAAATAGAACAGTTCCATTAAATGTTGTTGCTTTGAATTTTTTTTCAAAAAAAGTATCTAACTTAAATGCAGTTGGGGCATAGACACTGTCAAAATAAGCTGTGCTGTCAGCTATTACAATTTTAGGCGTAATTTCAAGATGCTGCTCAATCGTTTCTACTATATCTTTTTCTTCAAACGCCTCACAGTTAAATTGTAATAGTGCAAATGTGAAAGTTATTACCAACAATCCACTTTTTATTATCCATCCTCTTTTCATCTGTGCAAATATATTTATGCGTTTAATTAGATGACAGTAGGTTTAAGAGAGTTCTTAACAATATAGCTGTTAGAATAATTGAAAGACCATTACTTCAGTTTTTTCGCAATAAATTCCTGTTGTCTAATTTAATACATTCTGCAGCCTCTTTTACATCGTGTACACGTAAAATATTTGCTCCATTCTGCAGTGCGATAATGTTTGCAGCAATAGTTCCGTTGAGAGATTCTTTTGGACTGGTATTAAGTAGTTTATATGTCATTGATTTCCTTGAGATACCAGCCAGTACTGGAGCGTTTAAAAGTTGGAGGTTATTTAATTTCCCTAATATTTCATAGTTGTGTTCTAGTGTTTTTCCAAAGCCAAATCCAGGATCTATAATGATGTCATTTACTCCTTTTTTTCTAAGAGTGTATATTTTTTTAGAGAGGTAATAAATGATCTCCTGAATAATGTTTGTATAGTTTGGATTATTTTGCATTGTTTTCGGAATTCCTTTCATGTGCATTATGATGTAAGGAACTTGTTTTTCTGCAACCACAGAAAACATATTTTCATCTAAATCTCCAGCAGAGATATCGTTTATTATTGCTGCACCTGCCTCAATTGCTTTTTTAGCAACGTTGCTTCGAAAGGTGTCAATTGATATAATAGTATCAGGAAAAGCCATTAAAACAGCTTCAATTACAGGTATCGTTCTATTTAGTTCCTCTTTCTCCGTAACTTCATCAGCTCCTGGACGTGATGAGTATCCCCCTATGTCTATCACTATAGCGCCTTCTTCTAGGTGTTTTTCTACCTGATTTATGGCTGCTTGAATAGAATTATTATTACCTCCATCATAAAAAGAATCAGGTGTTACGTTAATAATTCCCATAATAAAAGGAGAAGAAATGTCTATAAGTTTCCCTTTGCAATTTATCGTTGTTTTGTTATTATTTCGCTGCACATCTCAAATGTAAAAACATTTGTAATGAAAAGGTATCTTTGTTGCGGTAAAAATAGATAAGGTAAAATATGAATACATATTTTAATAATATAATCTGTCAAGCTACCGGAGCTTCTTCTATATACGAATTGGAAGAAATACAAAGTCTTTGGAGTGGTTATGGAAAAATACTTAGAATTGGTTTAGTTGGCTCTAAATACAAGTCAGTCGTTGCAAAGTATATTCAATCTGACGATGCAGTTAGTCATCCAAGAGGTTGGGATACTGATTTTTCTCACCAGCGAAAGGTTAAGTCTTATGAGGTGGAGTCTGAATGGTATTTGAATTGGAGTTTTCGATGCGATGATTCATGCAGGATTCCTGTTTGCTTTGCTGTAGAATCATTTGAGAATGAAGTTTTAATTGTACTTGAAGATTTAAACGAAACTCAATTCTGTGAAACTAGAGTAGCGGTAAGTCCAAAAGAAATTCGAGCTTGTTTGAATTGGTTAGCTGGATTCCATGCGCACTTTATGAAAGAGGATCCCGGAAATTTATGGAAACAAGGAACCTATTGGCATTTAAATACGCGACCGGAAGAATTAGCAAGAATGCTGGATTCACCTTTGAAAGAAAGTGCAATTTTAATTGATGAAAAATTATTTCAAAGTTCTTTTAAGACAATTATACATGGTGATGCTAAATTAGCAAATTTTTGTTTTACTAAAGATGGTTATAAGGCAGCAGCTGTAGATTTTCAGTACGTGGGTGGTGGCTGTGGAATGAAGGATTTAGCATATTTTTTGGGGAGTTGTTTGACAGAAGAAGAGTGTCCGATGAGTGTGCCCATTTATTTAGAATTTTATTTTGAAGCATTGGCTCAGAATTTAGATAATGATAAATTTTACTTTCAAGAGGTTGAAAAAGAATGGAGAGAACTGTTCCCGTTTGCCTGGGCAGATTTTCATCGATTTTTAAAAGGTTGGAGTCCATCGCATTGGAAAATTAATGATTACAGTGAAAGGATTACTCGAGAAGTGGTTGAATCGTTTGAGTAAAAGTAAAAAGTTAGGTTAATTGTCAATAAGTTTAACCTAATACTTGGCTGCAACTTTCGTTTGAAATATATATCTTCACGCCTTAAATAATTGAACGATAATTACAATGAGGAATACATTGCAACAATACGATGAAGCTCTTGCCAAGTGTGAGGATATATTCAGTAAAAAAACCACTGATTATGGAACAGCTTGGAGGATTTTGAGGACGAGTTCTTTGACGGATCAAATTTTCATTAAAGCAAATCGTATTAGAACCATTCAGGAAAATGGATTAAGCAAAGTAGACGAGGGAATTGATCCAGAATTTATTGGGATTATTAACTATTGCATCATGGCAATTATTCAATTGGAATTGGATGGTGATGATAGAATGGATTTAGAAACGGAAGAAACTGTTAATTACTATCGCAAATTTGCTAAAGCGGCGAGGACCTTAATGGAAGATAAGAACCATGATTATGGTGAGGCATGGAGAGATATGCGAATTTCGTCTTTAACAGATCTTATTTTAATGAAGATTTTGCGGGTAAAACAAATAGAGGACAATAAAGGTAAAACTCTTATTTCTGAAGGGATTGACGCCAATTATTATGACATGATTAATTATGCTCTTTTTGCATTGATCAAAATTTCAGAAATCGAAAATAGTTAAGGTTTTGTTAAAGACAATTTAGAATGTTTATTTATGTGTTACTTAGCATGATTATTCAGATTTCAATAAATTGATTCAAGAATATTAGAAGAATCTTATACTTAAATACATTATGACCACAAATACAAAAAAGAATTTAGTTTGGGCAATTAGAATAATAGTTGCAGCGGTATTTATTTTGTCAGCGGTTGGGAAGCTTTCAATTGATAGTTTATTAGATAAGCCTTTATTTGCACTGCAAAATTTTGAACGGAATTTCTTGGTTAATGGAATTGGGATGGGCTACGATATGGCTAAAATTCTTTCTAGACTATTGATTGGGTTAGAATTTTCTCTTGCTGTATTAATTTTATTGCCATTTTCTCTGAAGAAATTTGTGTTTCCAACCCTTATAGGTCTTTTGGGAGTGTTTTCAATTCATCTCTTGATTCAAACTATTGGAGGGGAATCTAGTAACTGTGGTTGTTTTGGTGAATTAATTCCTATGACTCCATTGCAGGCATTGATTAAGAATCTGATAACAATTGGCTTATTAATACTTCCATTAACCATTCTTAGAGAGGGCTTAGTGGAAAAAAAGAAGTTTAGCATGTTAGTCTATTTGAATTTGACTGTTTGGATATTGATGTTTGTGTTCTTGCCATTTGGTGCTTCTAATGATGATGTAGTGATAAGCGTTGATTCAGGTTATTCAGGATATTTTGAAGATATAAATAAAGATGAAAAAATAATATGCTTTTTCTCACCAACCTGTGAGCATTGTCAAGAAACTGGAAAGATTCTCTCGGAATTTCGCTCTAAAGAACCTGAGGCGTTTCCTGAAATTAGAATTTTATTCATGGATGAAGCTGGAGATGGATCGCCAACAGATATTGAAGCTTATTTTGAAGTCATAGGAGCTGAATATCCTTATAAAGTCCTTTCGATTGAAGAATATATTCCAGTGTTCTGGGAGGACCATAATTTTCCAGGTGTAAAATACCTTAGCCATGGAAAAGAAGTAGCTTACTATAGTGGTACTGAGGATCAAAAGTTTGATCATGAGAAGATCTTTGATATGGATCAATTAGTCGAAGAAATCAGAAAGAATAAATAGTATATTTAATACCTGTCCATCAGTACTTTTTAAATTTTATCACTGTAAAATTCTAATACAAGGAAAAATTATTGGGTATATAAGTCCTGTATTGTATATTTGAAAAATACTGTGCTAGATAGCTATTTCTTTTGGCACAGATTAAAAGCAAAGTGTGGTTAAGTATATAGTTAAAAAGATTCTCTACGGTTTTTTAGTTCTTTTTGGAGTAGTTACCGCTATTTTCTTTTTGTTTAGTGCGAAACCAGGAGATCCAGCATTAATGGCAGGAGGGAATCATGCAACTGCTGAAGTCATTCAAAATATTAGAAAGGATTTAGGGCTTGATTTACCGATGATTGAACGATATGCGTTGTATCTTAACGATTTATCGCCTTTATCAATTCATAATAAAAAGGTTCAGGGTAGTCATTTGTATTTAGATACGGCAAAATATGATGCCTCTGTATTGATGTCTTTTTCAGAAAACCGTGTTCTTGTATATAAGACTCCCTATCTCCGGCGTTCCTATGAGACAAAAAGAGCAGTTTCTGACGTAGTTTTTGAAAAATTGCCAAACACAGTTGTTTTAGCATTTGCTGCTATGTTTTTTGCAACGCTTATTGGAATTATGTTAGGGATTCTTTCAGCAGTCAATAAAGGTTCATTTTACGATAATTCTAGTTTTATTATTGCGGTTACTGGAATGTCTGCGCCTTCCTTTTTTATGGCTACAATAATTTCAACGGTTGGTGGGTTAAAATGGGCAGAGCAAATGGATTTACCCGCATTTCCCTTTATAGCACTTTTTTTAGGGCTGTTAATTGGAATTATTACTTATTTCAGGGAGAACAATAAGGTTGCTAAAACCTTGAAGTTTAGCTTTAAAAGCTTCTTAAGTTGGGGGGTTAAAGGATTTTTTATAGGAATGGGAGTGTGGGTTCTATACATAATAGGATATAGTATATTTAATTATGGAGATTTACCGCTTATTGGTTCAACATTTCCTTTGCCCGGAACTGGTTTGGAACCAGTTGGCTCTTTAATCGGAATAGACGATTTTACAGGAGAGGATACATACTATTGGGGAAACTTAATTTTACCAGCATTAACTTTGGGTATTAGACCATTGGCTATAATAACCCAGCTTACGCGAAGTTCATTGTTAGATGTTTTGTCTCAAGACTACATCAGAACAGCAAAAGCAAAAGGCCTATCATTTTATTCAATTATTTTCAAGCACGCCTTAAAAAACGCTCTGAATCCGGTTATTACAGCTGTTTCTGGCTGGTTTGCTTCATTGCTTGCTGGTGCCGTGTTTGTAGAGCGTATTTTTGGTTGGGATGGAATAGGTAACGAACTTATTAATGCCTTGCAAAAGGATGATCTGCCGATTGTTATGGGAGCTGTTATTGTAATTTCTGCTTTTTTTGTTATTATTAATATTTTGGTAGATATAAGTTACGGGTTTTTAGATCCAAGAGTAAGAGTGTCATAGAATTAGTAAAATGAGAAAAAGAATTGTAGCTGGAAACTGGAAGATGAATCTTAATAATAGCGATGCGCAGGCGCTGTTTGAATCATTAAATAGTAATAAAATAGTAAGTTCTGCTGAAGTTGTTATTGCACCACCTTCCTTGTATTTAAGTGAGTTTGCAAGCAAGAAAGGTCAACAAATATGTCTTGCCGCTCAAAATTGCTCGGATAATGATAATGGAGCTTATACGGGGGAAGTTTCTGCCTCCATGTTATATTCTATTGGCGTTAAATATTGCCTAGTGGGTCATTCTGAGAGAAGACAATATCAAAATGAATCAGATGTGTTATTAAAACAAAAGGTTAATGTACTTTTAAAGAACAAGGTAGTACCTATTTTTTGTTGTGGAGAAAGTTTGGACAAAAGAAAGTCTGGTGATTTTTTTCAAGTAATTCAAGCTCAAATTGAAAATTCATTGTTCCATTTAACTGATAGTGAAATCAAGGAAGTTGTAATTGCCTATGAGCCTATTTGGGCTATCGGTACCGGTTTGACAGCTTCTTCTGATCAAGCGCAAGAAATTCACGCTTTTATTAGAGCTTTGTTGGTTGAGAAGTACTCTTTGCAAACTGCAGAGGAGATTTCCATTTTATACGGAGGAAGTTGTAAAGCATCTAATGCCAAAGAATTATTTATGAATAGAGATGTAGATGGAGGTTTGATAGGGGGTGCTGCTTTGGATTTAGATTCATTTTTGGCAATTATCGAATCTTTTTAATTTAACTAGATTTTATTTATGGGGTACATTGAAGTTTGTTACAAACTAGAACCACTTTTACCTGCAAGAGAAATCTTGTATGCGGAACTTGGAGATAGAGGCTTTGAAGCGTTCGAAGATACGCAGGATGGTGTTAGAGCCTACATAAAGAAAGAGCAATTTTCAAAATCTTTATTGAAAGATTTAAGCATAAATAGAATTCAAGGTCAAAAGATTGAGTTTGATATAATAACAATAGCAAACCAAAATTGGAATGCAGTATGGGAAAGTAACTTTAATTCTATTGTGATTAATTCTAATTGTATCATTCGAGCACCTTTTCACCCTGTACCCGCTTTAGAGTATGATATAATAATTTCGCCACAAATGTCTTTTGGAACAGGACATCACGAAACCACTTTCTTAATGTCAAAAGAGTTGTTTTCACTGGATTTAAAAAGCGTTGATCTGCTAGATATGGGCAGTGGAACTGGTGTTCTTGGAATTTTAGCAGAGAAATTGGGAGCGAAATATGTTAAAGCCATTGATATTGAAGAAGGCGCTTTTCTAAATACGATTGATAATTGTAAACTTAATAACACCAAAAACATTATTGTTGAAAAAGGTGACTCTAAATTATTGGTCGACAGCTTATTTGATGTTATTTTAGCTAACATTAACAAAAATATCCTTTTGCAAGATATATCAGTTTATTCTAACTGTCTGAAGCTAGGTGGGAAACTGCTATTGAGTGGTTTTTTTACTACAGATATAGATGAATTACGAAAAGCAGCATCTAATAATGGATTGAAGTTTGTTAAAACGAATGAAAAGAACAACTGGGCAATGATAATGCTCGAAAAACTTTAAGTATGAATAAGCTACTTATAATACTCTTCTCTTTGTTTTTGAGCAATACTCTATTGTCACAATATCATAATTTCACCTCTGATCCTGAGGAATACTTTAAAGATGCATCAGCTTATTTGGCTTACGTAAATAAATCTGATGCTAAAGAGTTTATGAAAGAGTTTGAATTGGTTTGGTTTGGCACCGACCTGACTATAGGGCAGAGAGCACAGGTATATTCAACTTCAAACTTAATGTCTGAAAAGAAGTTAAAGCCCTATCCTGATTTTAAGAACTATTTATCTGCAATAATGAATTTCGTTAGTTCGGGTAAAACAAATGATGACTTTAATGCTTGGCATGAAACCGTAACCGCTGTGTTGGATGGTAATAATAAAAAGCGAACATCTAAATATTTAGAAACTTGTAATAATTTGTTTGATGGGAATGTGATATTTAAATCAAGTTCAACCATATGGAAATCTACTAATAATAGATTTAAATTCACTTACGACAAGGAACCGATAATTGTATTTGAAGAAATGGATTTGAAATGTTATTCTAAAAACGATAGCGCAACATTATACAATACGAAAGGGGTTTATTATCCCATGACTTCAACATGGAAGGGAAACAAAGGAAGGTTAACTTGGGAAAGAGCAGGTTTGCCCAAGGGAGAGGTTTATGCAGAGATTAAAGGTTATAAAATCAGTATGAAAAGTGCCGGTTTTACTGCAGATTCTGCTTTGTTTTCGAGCAAGTATTTTAAAGAGCCAATTCTTGGAAAAGTTTCAGAAAATGTTTTGTCAAATAGAGGTTCAGAGAAAGTAACTTATCCAAGTTTTGAGTCCTATAATAAGCGTTTGTTGATTAAAAATATATTTGAAGATGTGGATTACGAAGGCGGTTTTACAATCAGAGGTCAAAACTTGCTTGGTGCCGGGACAAATGAAGAACTTGCAAAAGTAATATTTCATTATAAAGGTAAAGAATTTATAGTGTCGGAATCTATTATATTCACTATCAATGCAGACAATATTACAGCCAAGAGAGCTAAAATCAAACTTTTTATTGAAGAAGATTCCATAACACATCCAGGAATATCATTTACATATAATAACAATTCCAAAAAATTAGGCCTGGTTAAGGGTAGTCAAGGGATTTCAATTTCACCCTATCACAATACTTATCATAAATTGGACATGTATTTTGAGGCATTGACCTGGAAAGTCGGTGATCCTGTGCTTGAATTTGGGGCTTTATTTGGAAGTTCTGATACATCTGCGAATTTCGAATCATTCAATTATTATGATAAAGAGATGTATGATCGATTGAGTGGTTTAGGTAATAATCCATTGGTGATGTTCAAAGCTTACGCAAAAAAAATGCAATCCAATATATTGGAAGTAGCGGACTTGGCTACTTCTATGAGAAAAACCATATCCGGACTAGAGCCAATGCTTTATGAATTAACAATATTAGGTTTTATTTCATATGATCAAGAAAAGCAACAGGTAATCGTAAAAGAAAAACTATATCAATACATCGATGCTAGAAAAAAGAAACGAGATTATGATGTTTTGGATATTAAATCATCTTCTCAAAAAAATGCATCTCTGAATTTGACAACTCATGATTTATTAATTCGCGGGGTAAGAAAAGCTACTTTAAGTGATGCTCAGTATGTGAAAATATTTCCAAAAGGCAGGGAGTTGACAGTAAAAAAGAATCGAAATATTCAATTTGAAGGTATTATTAATGCTGGAAGAACAGAATATTTTGGAAAAAACTTTACGTTTAATTACGATGATTTTAAGTTGTACTTGATTGAATGTGACTCGATGAGAATTCGCGTCGAAAACCTGGAAGACCCCTATGGTCGACCGCAAAGATTATTCTCAACTGTAGAAGGGGTAAGAGGTGAAATCGAGATTGATGATGGTAATAATAAATCAGGAATCGATACTTCAAAACATGAATATCCTATTTTAAATTGCACAAAAAAGACGTACGTGTTCTATGATAAAGACAATATTCAAAAAGGGGCTTACAAGCGCGATGTATTTAAATTTATTATTGAGCCTTTTGTAATGGATAGTTTGGATAACTTTTCGAATCAGGGATTGGGATTTGACGGAAAATTTGTATCCTCAGGTATATTTCCTGAATTTGAAGAGAAATTGAGGTTGCAAGACGATTATTCACTAGGCTTCATAAGAGAAACACCTAGCGAAGGATTTAAAATATATGGTGATAAAGCTACCTATGACAATGAGATTAGATTAAGTAATAAGGGACTTCAGGGTACAGGAGAAATAAACTTTTTAACCTCTCACGCTGTGTCAGATGAAATAACCTTCCTTCCTGAATCGGTTAAAGCCTTGGCCCAAGAGTATACGAACAATAGACAAGAAGCTGATGGTGATTTGCCTGAAATTCCATTAGTTAAAGGAGTTGATGTAAATGTTGTTTATATACCAAAAGAGAAAGTTCTTTACGCTGAAAGTAAAGAAAGTCACTTAAATTTTTTCGATAATGCGGATGCAGAGTTGGAAGGTAAGTTGGCGCTGCGTCCGGATGGAATGACAGGAGAGGGTACAATGTTTTTTGGAAAAGCAACAATGCTCTCTTATGGATATAGGTACGGTTTGAATGTAATTGATGCAGATACTTCAGAGTTTAAAGTTTTGACTAATGATTTATCAGCTACAGCATTTAAGACAACAGATGTGAACTCACATGTGGATTTCGTTTCAAGGCTGGGTGAGTTTAAATCGAATAACGGATCTTCCGCGGTTGAGTTTCCAGAAAATCAATATATCTGTTATATGGATGTCTTTAAATGGAAAATGGAAACAGGCGATATAGATATGGAATCTAGTGATAACAACTTAACTTCAATTGATTCAGATTTAGAATTAACAGGATCCAATTTTTACTCCACGCACCCCGATCAGGACTCTCTCGATTTCAAATCTCCAAAGGCAACTTTTGATATAAAGAAGAAAAAATTGATTTGTGATAAAATTGTCTTTATAAATATTGCGGATGCAAAAATCCATCCAGATTCAGGTAGGGTTATTATCCAAAAGAAAGCTAAGATGGAAACGTTGAAAAATGCAAAAATAATAGCAAATAACATCACTAAATATCATGAAATATTTGATGGTGTTGTCGAAATAAAAGCAAAATACGATTATACTGCCTCTGGCTATTATAATTATGTAGACGAAGTAGGAAACGAGCAGAAGATTTACTTCTCAAATATTCATCCAGATACAACTAATCAAACTTATGCAAAGGGAACGATTGCTGATAAAGCTGGGTTTAAGTTAAGTCCTCAATTTGAATACAATGGTGAAGTAGAGATGTTTGCTGCTTTTAAAGAACTTACTTTCAAAGGGGAGACAAGAATTGCACACGATTGTAAAGGTTTGGAAAGAAGTTGGATGAGTTTTGAAGCTGCTTTAGATCCAGCAAATATTTTTATTCCGGTAGCAAAAGAATTGACAGATATCAAAGGAAACCCCATAGGAGCAGGCCTTGTCATGAATAATGATTCTATTGCATTGTATTCAACTTTCTTGTCTAAAAAAGCGAAAAAGACGCATATAGATGTCATGTCAGCTAAGGGTTTTTTGCATTATGACAAAAACACAAAAGAATATCAGATATCTAATATGGAGAAATTGAAGGAAAAATCATTACCAGGAAAGTATGTGAGTTTAAATGTTGAAAGCTGCAAGCTTCAAGGCGATGGTGAATTTAATTTTGGAGCAAATTTAGATCAGGTGGAACTGCTTTCGATAGGTGAGATTGATTACAACCCTATTAAAGCTGAATTAGTAATTAAATCAAGTGTCTCGGTAAATTTCCCATTTAATAATCTTGCATTGGAAAAAATGGCAAAACATATTTCGGAATATCCCGGGTTATCTGCATTAGATTTAGACAACTCAACTTATGAGAAATCTTTGAGAGAGCAAGTAGATTTAGAAGTAGCAGATAAAGTTGTGTCGGATTTAACGATTCATGGAAGAGTAAAGAAATTTCCGGAAGCATTAGAAACGCAAATAAACCTAGCAGATATAAGGTTTAAATGGGAGGCAAATAGAAAAGCTTATGTTAGTTATGGTGATATTGGTATAGCAAACCTTAATAAAAAACAAGTCTATAAATATGTTAGAGGGAAGGTTGTAATTTACAAAGGAAAGACAGGAGATAAGATCAGTATATTTCTCCAGATGGATGAAAATAATTTTTATTATTTTAGCTATACACGTGGCCTTATGAGCACGTATTCTACGAATGAAGATTTTAATACGGTTATTTTGGAAACAAAAAAGGAGAAAACAAAGTTTAAAGGATCTAAAGGAGTAGAAGATTATACATTTCAATTGTCTACGAAAACAAAAGCGGTTGGATTTAGACGTAGCTTTGATTAATATTCTAATGATATAATGGAGGAAATTATTTCATATAATAACGTGTTAGCAATTGTTTTAGCCTACTTAATTGGCTCTGTTCCCTCGGCGGTGTGGGTGAGTAAGTGGTTTTTCGGTGTTGACGTAAGAGATCATGGAAGCAAAAATGCGGGCGCAACTAATACATTTAGAGTAATTGGCAAAAGGGCAGGTTTTCCAGTACTATTTTTCGATATATTAAAAGGTTGGGGAGCCGTTAAAGGGTTCTCGTATCTTTTTACGACTTACGAATTAGGTTCAAATCAATTTGTAAATCTACAATTAGCAATTGGTATGGCAGCAGTTTTTGGGCATGTTTTCCCAATTTACGCAAGGTTTAAAGGAGGTAAAGGGGTTGCTACTCTTTTAGGGATAGTGTTAGCAATTAATTTTCCAGCGGCAGCAGTAAGTTTTATTATTTTTCTATTTACCTATTTAATTAGTCAGTATGTTTCTTTAGGGGCCATTATGGCAGCTTTTTTCTTCCCTTTTGTCACTATTTTTGTATTTAAAGCGCAAACTCCTTCTCTAATCTATTTTTCAATTATTATATCCATTATGGTTATATTAACACATAGAAAAAATATAGAACGATTATTAAAAAGGGAAGAGAATAAAATGCCTATCAAAGGTAAAAACTAGGGATGAACGTATTGGTGCAATAAGGGTACTTAATAAGTGCAATTTGAGAGTAAGTATTACATATTGGTCTATAATAACGCTTTTCGTTTTACTCGCATCTGCTGGTTTCTCTCAGCAAGGATTTGAAAATGATAAAGAACGATTAGCTTATGCAAATGAGCAATTTGATGAAGGGAATTATGGGAATGCGAAACCGCATATGTCGCACTTCCTTGGGAAAAATCCTAAAAGTGCGGAATTCAATTTAAAATTTGGGGTTTGTCTTCTTTTTACTAATGAAGATAAAGCCGAAAGTGTCAAGTATTTGCGGTATTCAGCGAAACAGGGCGGTAAGGGGTCTCGCGCTACGTTCTTTTTAGGTAAAGCATATCATTTGACCTATCGATTTAACGAAGCTTTAATAGAGTATAAAAGTTTTAGGCAATACGCTGAAAATCGCGATAAAGATGATTTGCAGGTCGACCTGCATATAAGTATGGCCAATAATGGTAAAAAGCTTTTAAGAAATCTAACGGAACTAGTTGTTGATGAAAAAAAAGTGTCAAGCTACTCAAGATTTCAATATTCTTACGATTTAAGTCAAATAGGTGGAAAAATATTAGTGACAGATGAATTTCAGTCTAAATTGGATAAAAAGAAAGATTATCGATCACTTGTTTACTTTCCTTCAAAAGATCAAAATGTCATTTTTTATTCAAGTTATGGTAAAGGAGGTGAAAATGGATTAGACCTTTATAAGGTTCGAAGATTGCCGAATGGAGAATGGGCAAATGCGCAGATACTGCCACCACACATAAACACCCCTTATGACGATTCATATGGATTTTTGCATTCAGATGGAGTTACTTTTTACTTCTGCTCCAAAGGACATTCTAGTATGGGTGGATATGATGTCTTTAAAAGTAGTTACGATATGGAATCAAATACATTCGGTCCTCCGGTTAACTTGGATTACAAGATTAATACTCCGGATGATGACATAATGTATGTTGCGGATTCACTTAATGAAAATGCATATTTTGCCTCTGCAAGGGCGTCCAAGGGCGGGTATTTGGATGTTTACAAAGTGAGAGTTCAAACTTTTCCGATGTTAAATGTAATTCTTGCGGGCGAGTTCATTAATCAAATAAATGCATCCGACAACAAAGCTTCTATTAAAATAGAGAACTCTGTTACAGGGTTTATGGAAGGAGAGTTCTTTCCAAATTCAGAAGGTAAATATGTTATTGTATTACCCAATCCAGGAAAGTATAAGTTAATTGTTGAGACACCTAAAAGTGAAAAGATTCATTCAGGCATGGTCGATATACCTGCTCAAAAAGTCTTAAGACCCTTGAAACAAGAAATTTTACTGGTAAGTAGAAATGGTTCGGAGCAATTAGTTATTCGAAATTTATTTGATGAAGAAGTGGAAAATGCTCCGGGTATTCTTGCTCAAGTTATTAATGGTCTGGCTGATCCAGATATAAATTCAGATGAATTTCCAGATTCACTATTTGTCAATCAAAACGATGTATTAAGTGATGTGATAGATGTGCATATAACCACAGATGATTTGATGGGTCTGATTTCGGAAATGGTCGAAGAAGACAAAAAAGAAATT
>JAQWQH010000270.1 GCA_029244805.1 Flavobacteriales bacterium | reverse complement strand
ATTTTTTCTGAATACATATTTCGTCCAGACAAATCTGTTATTTCAACTTTTTCAAATATATTGACTGAATCATAATTAAGTATTCCAGAAGCTGGGTTTGGAAAAATTTTAATGTTATTTTCCAAATTCGTATCAATTATGTCAAGTGTCTCGCAATTTGTTTCCATGAGTCTTACACTAAGTGCATCATAATAACTATCATTATCAGACCCAGTTAATCTATTACCTTTTAGGGTTGCTCTTAAAACTCTTGTTCCTGACGGTATATTATCAAAAACACTTCTTAAAAGCCACTCAGGTGTATTGTTGGATATTGTGGTTGTAGTGTTTAAAACTACATTGTTTCCATCAATAAAATCCATAAACATTTCTGGTAAATCATTATCTATATCATATGTCCTTAAATAACCCAAAAACTCTACGGAATAACTACCTGCGTCAATCTCTGTTGCAAAGGAAGACACATCAATATCTTGAAAAGCAATTCCAGTTTCCATTTCATTAACACAGATACCACCTACTCCAAAAAAATTTGTGCCTTGATAAACTGGAACCGAATCACATTCATTAGAAGTTAAACTCTCTATATCTCCAGTCCAGTTTTCTATACCCAATTCCGCTTCAGGGTTTAACAATAAATTTGTTGTTATATAATTAGGAGTTGTGGTCGTAAAGCTTAGTGGAGTCGACCAATCACTCCAAGTCAAATTATCATTTCTATAACGAACTCTCCAACAGTAATCTGTATTAAGGGTTATGGATCCTAATTGTTCATCTGTGAGATTATCGTTGAGTTGCGTATTTACTTCATCATAAAAATTTGTTGCTTGTTTCCAAATATCGATTACACTTGGGTCGTTAAAATCACACCCTGATACAATTTGCCAATGGGTTGCTTGATGAGTATTTTCACCATTTTCAAAGGCAGAAGCCTTTAATTCTACACAATTTATAAGTATATCTCCTGTGGGAGTTAAACCAGTTGGTGTTTCAGGCGATGTATCAAAACGTTTGACGGTAATTTCATCACTTAATGTGTTGTTTTCAAATAGTACTGAATCTCCTTGGGAATACCTCTTCAATGTAAATTTTGGGTCAGCACCAGCTTCAACCTCTAGCATTACAAATCCGTACTCATCTTCACTAATTACAAATTCATCATAATCTGCGTTAGGAAATTCTCCCCAATTATCAATAGCTCCACCTGCTGTAGCAACATTTACCCAGAGATGATTATGATCTCTTGATTGTCCACGTGAATAGGCGTGAGTATGTCCGAAAAAGTGAATTGACGGTTTGTTATACAATGTTGAAAATGGCTCTAATAGTGCAATGATTTCGCCGGTAAAATCCAATTCGCCTGGAGTCCAAAGTTCCGACTTAAATGGATGATGCAATTGTACGAATACAAAATCTATAGTGTTATCAGTTCCCGCATTATCCAATACACTTTGCAACCAAGTTAACTGTATTGCTAAATCTGCTGAAGAACTGTTTGAATTAATTCCAATTAATCGTACATTAGAAATGTCTTTAAACCACCATTCCTCTGGATTGGAAGTTGTACCATTTAAAGGAAGATTGAAATAATCCAAATATAAGGAAATACCATCCCCATAATATTCGTGGTTTCCAGGCACAGGATACGTAGGAATGAAAGGTGTAATTTCATCAGAGGGTTCAAAGAAACTATTCCGCCAAGAATTATGCGTTCCAGTCCCTACTAAATCTCCTGGTATAAGTATAGCTTCAATTGCTTCAATACCATTTGTATAACTGGCATTAGCAATAGGAATAACCCCAAGATCTACAATGGTTTCGAACACATCAGGATTGGAGTTGTCACGTTGCATATCGGACATAGCGACAAAATTTAAGGAAGCTTCTGATGTTTTTGTAGGATGTGTTTTAAAAGTAAATAATGAAGATTCGGTACCAGAGGTCATTCTAACTTTGTAATAGTATTTTGTGTTTGGGGCTAATCCAGAAATAAGAACAGTATGAATACGATTATTGGCATCACTGTTTATTGAAGTGCTTACCTCAGTGTTGTCTAGAGAAAAAACATCAATTCCCCAATCTACAAATCCGTCATTTGGTGCGTCAGTTTCCCACATAATAGACATTTGGGATGGGCTCCCATTTTGTAAATATGGGGTAACAATAATGTTTTGAGAATAAGATATAACATAAGAAATAGAAAATAATAGCAAGACGTATGTTCTTAGAAAAAGAAAATTAGCTTTTATAATCATAGTACGCGTTTAATAATACAATGTACATAATTTTTTCTTTCTCTAATTAAATAATTGAATAGAGCCACTATTCTAAGCAATTACAGGTAACGTTTGGCTAAACTGCGTTTTAATGCAGTTTAGGTTTTGTTGTAACCTTTTAAAAATCGGATTCAATTTGATCAACGGTTAATATCCTGGTATACAATCTTTTTATTTGTTCATGAGGGTGCTTTTTACCAAATAAATTAATCCCTGAGGCAACGAACAGAAAACCCTCTTCCCTTAAAGTTGCCGTTTCTGTTTACATCGCCACTGTCGTAACTCAGGTTGCGATTCCAGGCACCATCTGAACAATTGTTCAGATGGTTCCAGGCATGGTCTGTATCGTCCTCCGTAGAACACCACCAGTCACCGTAGTTGCCAATGAAGATGAATGCTCCACTGCTACGGCTACCGCCCGTACGGCTACCGCCCGGAAGACCTGAAAAACCACTTTCGTTGGTTCCGTTGCCTGATTCTCCGTCATTGTCAGCCCAAAATTCAGTAGATTTCATCTTCTTTCCAGCAACACTTTTTCCGCCTAAAAAGTCAGTTAAACGAGTCCAGTCTTCATCTGAAGGGATTTTCCAACCTTCTGGCGCCAAACCACGTGGGTCGTTTACAGCAAACCAATTATACAGTTTACCATAGCGATCTCCATTGGCAGGGTCATTGTCGTAATAACACCAGGCAGGCTGCCCGTTTTCACCTGCTTTTTTCCATTCCGCATCTGTTTTGGCTTCTGGAATAGGGTCGCCATTGCGGAATTTGTCCACGTTGAGGTTTTGGGACATCCATACTTGTTTGCCAATGGTTACTTCATTTGATGCACCTTCACCACAAGAGCTTAGCATCATTGCAGTCATCACAACGGGCTTAAAATTAAACTTACTTTTTTCATTTTTATTTGTTTTTAATTTTCCTGCTCTGTTTAAAGGGCTGAGTAGGTTCGCCTGTCAAGTATAGTGTTTTTTTTATAGCGTCTTTTTCCAATGAACGCTAACGGTTTGTGTATGAAGCGTTGGGGCAACCATACTCTTTGACAAGTTTTGGCTTGTGCGGTTGGCTTTTTGAGCGACTTGGCAATGTGTATGGATGTTATGCGTTGGCAAATAAATCTCCTTCTGTTTTTATTCTAACATAATATTTTTTCCCTTTTCCTTCTACAATGATTTTGTCGTTGAACTTTTCTTTAATGATTTTGACAATGTCATCTTTTTTAGATAGTTTTTTATCAATTGATAATGGAGCCAAAATCTTTTTCAAGGTGTTTAGTTTGTCAGTTTTTATCTCGAAAGTCCCCTTTGATTCTTCAAGAATGTTCATTAAACTTTCAAATATCTGATTTTGTATTCCAGAATAATTACGGACATTTGGTTGACTTTTTTCTTTTAAATCAGCCATTTGTTCATGCTGATTTTCGTTTGTAATTTTTTCACCCTCCTTTTTTGATTCTACAATAGTTTCTTTAATACCACTATGAGTCTGCTGTTCTGTTGTTTCATTAGATACAGTTGAATCTTCTTTAACTTCTGAAGAAATTAAATCTTTTGAATGAGCTTCTTTCTTTTTAGGTGTTGATTTAGGTTTCTTCTTGAAAATTTTCAAACCTGCTAAGTCATATAAATCGTCATAGAATTTTTTATACCCGAAAAAAGTGCCTGTTAAGTATATAGCAAAATTTAATTCTTTATCATACTTTTCAATCTTTCCAAATTCACTAATTAATTTACCTGTTTCTGATCTCTTTATTGTATCTCTATCTGCTAAATCTGCTTTAAATTTTAAAAACATGGCAGCAACTATATATTTCTTCAAATTATCAGCTGTTAATTGCTGTGTGAATTTTACAACATCCTGTGAATTTGAAATGATTTCTGAAATTTCTAAAAATGATTTTTGAGCAAAATCTTCTTTATTTTTATCTAAATAGTGATAAAATCCACTTCCTTTAAATGAAGGTGCTCCTTTTGAATGAGCAAAGATTTCTCCTAAATCATAGAAAAAACCTAAGTCAGTATTTGGAAAAAACTCGTATCTATCATATGCTAATAAATGAATGAAAAAATCTTCTGTAAAATCTGATGATTTAATTCCATTTACTCTCTTAAAGTATGCTGTTTTAATAACTGAATTCTGTAAAAAATCTTGATATTCCTCATCAACTTTGCATAAATTCCAAAAAGCTTTTGCCCCTCTATACATTTCTTGAATATCTGTTTCTTCTTCAACTTTTCGAACAATATTTTCAAAATAAGGTTCTGCAAAATCAAGTTTAGAATCAAACTTCATTTGATAAGAATTCTTAGCAGCTTTTGTTAATGGAATAATTTCAGATACGTTTTCAATTTCTAACCAAATTTTATTTATAAGGTTATTTTCAAAACTTATAATTAAATATTCTTCATCACCAACAAAATACGGTAATGACATAAATACTTCAAAGACTTTAGTTTCAGCTTCTTCTTTTGAATTAGTAACAGTTTCAATAACCTTATTTAGATTTAATGGAATTTGACCGAAACGGTAAAGAGAAGTAAATTCTTGTTTAGTTAAAATATAAAGATTATTCATTTCAAATATTATTTAAAAGTCAAAGTCAATATCAGTATTGGCATTATTTTTTGAAGAGCTTAAGTCAATTCTTTGACAAGTAGATTCAAATTTTTCAACTAAATGATGTAAATACCCAGAATAAGTAATGAATAGATTCATTTTACTCCTTGTAATAGCAACCATAAATAAAGTTTCTTCATCACGTCTTGAAATACTAATATCATCAGATAAAAATGGAAGGAAAACATTATCGAAATCCATCCCTTTTGCACTGTGATAAGTCATTAATATTAGACTTCTATTGCGTTCAGCATTTTGGAAAGAACCATAACTATTACCAACGTACTCAACTTTCAAACCTTGATTTCTGAAATGGCTATTTAAAGAATTGTAATCAGGTTTACCCCAGTTGTTCTCTTGCATAGTCCACTCTGATTTTCCATTATTTCTTAGTAATTGATTAGCAAAATCAAATATATAATCGTGTTTAGGAAGAAGAACTACAGCAGTGTAGCCCTCTGAAGTTGCATTTGATGCTTGTTCCCAAACATATTTTACTTCCTCTTTTTTATCATATGCTTTTCCTAATCTAACACTAACATCTTTTTTCGTCATATCTCTTCGTGAACCAAAAATATCCATATTTGGAAGTAGATTTGAAACTGCATTCATAATTGACCTTGTCAATCTGTAAATTCGTGTAAGAACAAAAGGTCTTGCATTAATTATGTTTCCTATTTCA
>JAQWQH010000167.1 GCA_029244805.1 Flavobacteriales bacterium | reverse complement strand
CATCAAAGAAGTTGCAGGATTACAATCTGCCTCAATATCAGCAGTAAAGCAGCGGTTAAAAAGGGGGAGAGAGAAACTTACTGAGATTTTAACATTCGAATCTGAATACAAAACAGGGGAGGTGAACTATGAATAAAAAGCAGAATCATATAGACCACTTGTTTGATAAAGCAAGAAATCAGCAACCTGAATCTTCTTTTGAAGAAACATCAGGGCAGTTCCTAAACGATTTAGAAGCATTAAAAATCAGTAGTTTAAATCAAGGAGTAGCCAAGTCATTTAACTTTAAATATTTAATTATGTTATCATTTGTAAGTGTTGCTGTAATATCAAATGTAATCTATTTTAATTCCAAGACACCAATTGAGAAAGAAGAAATAATCATATCAATGGAAGAAGAAATTGTTAGTAGTCCTATTGAAAACATAATTACACAAAATGAAGATTTTGTTGTAGAGTCTATAACCATTGAAGATGAGTTTATTCAGACTACCACTTCTGTTTACCAAGATGAAATTACGGATTCGATTGTCGTAAGTAAAAAATCTATTAAAGATACCAATAGACCTGCTTATATATTGGAGAATATTCCGCTTTTTAATAGGAATCAAGACAGTGTTTATCGTTTTCCTAAACTTACTGAAGAACAAATTGAAAATAATCACAAGCAGAAAAAACAAATGCTGAAACAACTGAATAAACTGGATAAAAAGAAATATGCGTATATTCCAAGTGGAACCTTCAGTTTCAAAGGGGAGTCCATTTCGGTGCAAGCATTCCATATGCAAACAACAGAAGTAACGGTTTTGGAGTACAGAACCTTTATATTTGATCTACTTATTCAAGATAGAAAAGAAGAGTTTTTAAAAGCAAAGCCGGATCAAGAGCAATGGAAGTTTATTATGGGAAACCAACAACCTTCTTTGCAGCCAATGGTTGATCATTATTTTTCGCATTCTGCATATAATCAATACCCAATCAATAATATTAGTAGAGAAGGGGCTGAATTGTATTGTAGATGGTTAACCACAGAAGCTACTAAAGTTAGAAAAGGTAAAAAAGAGGCATTAAATGATATAAGGTTACCTTCAGACTGTGAATGGATGTTTGCTGCTAAAGGTGGAGAGGATAATCAGGAATCTTTTCCATGGAAAACTTCAAGTGTTCGGAACAAAAAAAAATGTTATTTAGCCAATTTCAAACCTGTAAGAGATAGTGTTTATAGTGAGGAAAAGGGAAAGTTTATTAAATGTGAAAGTAGTAATTTCTTCATGGATGATGGTGCATTTCTTACTGCTAAGGTAGATTCCTATCTGCCGAATGAATATGGTCTTTATTGTATGGCTGGAAATGCTGCAGAGATGGTTGTTAATTGGAAAGATAAATCTCCAGGGACAAAGGGAGGAAGTTGGATTAGTGATTTGCCAGAATTAATGATTACTGGAGAAGATAAAAATAGTGGTGTTACCGAGGCTAAAGCGCATATAGGATTTAGAGTTGTAGTGACTCATATTAGTGAATAATAAGTCAAATGTAAGGCATTTTGGACACGGAAATCAGTATTCAAATGTGAGATAACTTAGCTGCGCTAATGGAGATAAATTTGTACTAATTTGTATTTTTAAATGGTACTTCACTAATTGAAGAAATTTCTTAGGTTCGCATTATTTAGAGCGAACTTTCTTTTGATTTCAATGTTTTTAAATTCAATTACTTCTCCATAATGTTCAAAGGCATCAAGACTTTCTATTTTTAATTTCGATTAAATATTTTTCAGTCCAAGGCATCTGATATAAAACTTCATCTTCATCTCCTGAGTAACTCTCCAATAATGCCTCAACAAAACCTCTGATTTCTAGGCTGTCATCTTGATCATTAGGATTTCCTTCATTTTGACTTTCACTATAACGATTTATATCTATACATTTTCTACTGTCCATTGAGATTAGACATTCGTAGACTTCCCCCTCTTTATAATAATATTCATATCCGGTACTTGACAGTGATGCCCCATCGCGTTCAGCGTCATATTCCGCTTCATCAAAGTCATAATACGTTTTATCATCACCATCCTCTAATTCTCCTTCAATTCGCATGAATAGATAGTCTGCGTTGTCCGACAAATCAAGCATAAATCTAGAGGGGTGTATATCATCTAAAGATTCCATAATATTTTGTTTTTCATTAATGTGTATTGTAAAAATAAGTATAATTAATTCAATCTAATTTTTTTGCTCAAGGTAATTTTTTTGTGCAGTTTAGGTTTTACCAACATTCATTTTCATAACGGTCTGGCTATTCACGGCTTTTACTTTGCAGAGGAGAAGGGATTATAATATGATTCCTAAGTGCGGTAAATTAGTATGCAAAGCAAAAGCTTTCGAGGAAAGCTTTTTTCTATTTGTCTGAAACCTTTATCGAAATAAATTCCGAACAAATTTTCAGAAAATAGAAAAGCCGCTAATCGCGGCTTTTACTTTGCAGAGGAGAAGGGATTCGAACCCCCGATACCCTTGTGGGGTATACACACTTTCCAAGCGTGCGCCTTAAGCCACT
>JAQWQH010000260.1 GCA_029244805.1 Flavobacteriales bacterium | reverse complement strand
CTTTTGGAACAGTAATTATTGGAATTAGCAATGCATTAAGAGAGGCAGAGGCAAAATTTGGAATGACAACCAAATTAATTATGAGCTTTCTTCGCCATTTAAGTGAAGAGGAGGCCTTCAAAACTCTAGAAGATGCGCTTCCTTACAAAAAATTAATCACTGCAGTTGGATTGGATTCCTCAGAAGTGGGGAATCCGCCGTCAAAATTTCAGCAAGTTTTTGCAAAAGCAGAAGCAGAAGGTTTTTTAACTGTAGCCCATGCGGGAGAAGAGGGTCCGGCCGAATATGTTTGGGAAGCACTGGATTTATTAAACGTATCCAGAGTTGATCATGGGAACAATTCGTTGGATGATGAAATCCTCGTTCAGGAATTAGTAGACCGAAAAATGCCGTTAACAGTTTGCCCTTTGTCGAATTTAAAACTAAAAGTTGTAACGGATTTAAAAGATCATCCTTTGAGAGAGATGTTGCAAAAAGGCTTATTGGCCACCATTAATTCGGATGACCCTGCTTATTTCGGTGGATACATGAATGCAAACTATATTGAAGTAGTTGAAGCTTTAAGTCTCACCAAAGAGGAGGTTTGTCAACTAACTAAGAATGCATTTGAAGCGAGTTTTTTAAACGAGAATCAAAAGAATGACTTTATTGCTCGTGTTGAGGATTATTGTAAAGAGAATAGTTTTTGAGCCATTTCTTTGCATCGTAAAACAAATAACCATTAACGAATAATAAATTTTATTACCCCAATAGTATATGGCTACATAAGAATGGCTAGTATATTCTAACCTTTACTCGTGTAAAAGAATGTTTTTTTAAAATTACAAAACGCCTTACTATTTTTACATTTGACTAACGTGAGTAAAAACTCTTTAAAAAATATCAAGCCAAAAGCAAAGAAGCAGGTTGCGAAAAGCAGCAAAAAAAAGGTTGTCAAAACAAATAGTGTGGAGCTTTCTAAAAAAGCAAAAATAAGGATCGTCCTTGCACTTTGGTTAACAGCTATGTTGCTATATGCGATTGTTTCGGGAATGATTTATTTTAGAAGTGAAGAGAGTTTGCCTTCCATTGACCAACTGGAAAACCCCAGAAGTGACGAAGCTTCGTTGGTATATTCTTCAGATGGAGAAATTCTTGGAAGCTTTTATGTCGCTAATCGTACCAAAGTTGATTTTGACGAACTATCGTCTCATCTCGTTGACGCCTTAGTGTCAACTGAAGATGAGCGATATTTTGAACATTCCGGAATTGATGGAGAAGCTCTAGCAAGAGCCATCGGAAAAGGCTTAGTGGGAATGAATGGAGGAGGAGGAAGCACGATTACGCAGCAGTTGGCTAAAATGATGTTTCATAAACGACCAAAAACTAAACGGGAAAGAATAAATCAGAAACTCAATGAATGGACAATTGCTGCTCGTCTGGAAAAGCGATATACCAAAGAAGAAATTATTGCTATGTATTTTAATGAATTTGATTTTTTAAATACTGCAGTTGGAATACATGCAGCTGCGAGAGTTTATTTTGATAAACAAGCACATGAATTGAATGTTCAGGAGTCGGCTATGCTAGTTGGTATGGCCAAAAATCCAACAATTTATAACCCAATTAGAAAACCAAAAAATACAATGAAAAGAAGGGAGGTGGTATTGTCTCAAATGATGCGAAACGATAAAATTTCTCAAATGGAGTATGATTCGATACGAGTTCTTCCTTTGGGCTTAGATTTTAGACCTGAGACGCATACAAGTGGTTTAGCTCCTTACTTTAGAGAATATGTGAGATTGGAAGCAAAGAAAGTTTTAAGGGAAAATGAAAGCATGAATGAATATGGAAAGCCGATAGATATTTATAGAGATGGCGTTAAAATATTCACATCTTTAGACGCTAGAATGCAAAAGCATGCGGAATGGGCAGTTGAGCAACATTTAGGAGGTGAATTACAAACAGCATTTGACAAGAATATTAAAAAGTATAAACACAACCCCTATTCAGATGAAGTAACAAAATCATCCAGAGATATAAGTCTAAATAGCTCGATTCAGAGGTCTGAGAGATATCGTAAACTGAAGAAAAAAGGCTGGTCTGAGGCAGAAATAAAGAAGAATTTCAAGAAAAAAATCACAATGAAGGTTTTTGACTGGAATGCTGAAAACTATCAAAAAGAAGTTAAGTTTTCTCCAATTGATTCCATTTACCATTATAAATCAATGCTTCAAGTTGGTCTTGTTTCCATTGATCCAAGCTCAGGTTATATTAAAGCTTGGGTAGGTGGCCCCTATTACAAAGATTTTAAGTATGATCATGTTTATAAGGCCAAACGGCAAGTTGGTTCCACTATGAAGCCTTTTATTTATGCGGCAGGTTTACAAGATAAAATTATAACTCCATGCACCGAATTCCCAGACATCAAATATTGTGTAGATATTCCTTACGGTGGGGCTACTCAACAATGGTGCCCTGGAGGACAAAAAAATTATGGTCAAGAGTTAACTCCTGTTTACTTTGCTTTAGCGAATTCAATGAATAATATTACTGCCAAAATAATAGGGATGAGCGGAGGAGATAACTTCAGGGTGGTAGATTATTTTGAGAATATGGGGTTAAGCAACAAAACAATTGAAGCTGTTGCTTCCCTCGGCTTGGGTGTGTGTGATATGTCCGTGTTAGAAATGACTTCTGCTCATTGCGTTTTGTCTAATTTAGGTTATTACAATGAGCCAACTGCTATTATACGAATAGAAGACAAGAATGGAAAAGTATTGTATGAGGCGCAGCCAAAAGTTCGGCAAATTATTCAAGAAGAGGCTGCTTATGAGGTGGTCAAAATGATGAAAGGAGTAGCAGGAGTTAAACGTCCATCTGATGGAAAAAGAGGTGGAACAGCTGCGCGATTAAGAACAGCAAAACCGTATGCTTTTTCCGGAATTATGGCGGGGAAAACGGGAACTACGCAGAATAATTCAGATGGGTGGTTCATGGGGCACACTCCAGATTTGGTAACAGGAGTTTGGGTTGGGGCAGAAGATAGAGGAGTACATTTTTCTACAACTACTTTAGGTCAGGGAGCCAATACAGCTTTACCAATTTGGGGTTATTTCATGAGTAAGGTTTATAGAGACAAGAAAATCAAGATCTCTCATGGAGATTTCAAACCTCCTTATGAAGGCTACCCTAGGTCTATTGAATGTGAAGCAACAGGTGCCTTTAATGATTCTGGTTGGGGAGATTGAATTTTTGCCGAACATCCATTTAAAATATTTTGAAGTCCTATTCGTCATACAGAGTATGAGAAATATGGCAGAAACCAAAATCAAGTCAAAAGACAATAAGAAAGTATCTTTTAGGTGGGCATTTAAAGAATTTATTTGGCCTAGAAAAAAGATTCTTTTCGTTGGTTTATTACTTATTGTAATTAGGAGTTTGTCAGGTTTAGTAGCCCCAATGGAAATTAAGGAATTACTGGATGTTGTTGTCCCAGCTGGAGATATAGGGGCATTGTATAATATATTAATTATTGTAAGTTTAGCTATTTTGGTTCAGGCCCTATCTTCTTTTTCTCTTACCAGACTCTTAAGCGTAGAAGCGCAGCATTTAATTTCTCTTTTACGTGCAAAGGTTCAAAAGAAATTATTGACTTTACCTATAAGTTTTTTTGATAACAATAAATCTGGAGCATTAGTTTCTAGAGTAATGACAGATGTTGACGGGGTAAGAAATTTGGTCGGAACAGGGTTTGTGCAATTAATCGGCGGATTGATAACTTCAGTGATAACACTTGTGTTATTGATTAATATTAATGCTATGATGACGCTGTTTGTATTGGTTCCCGTAGGAGTATTTGCATTTGTAGCATTGAAAGCTTTTGGCTATATCCGTCCAATATTCAGAAATAGAGGTAAAATAAATGCAGAAGTTAAAGGTCGGTTGACAGAAACATTGAATGGAATACGCGTTATTAAAGGCTTTAATGCAGAAAAACAAGAGAACGTTGAATTTGAAAAAGGTGTTGATCGCTTGTATCAAAACGTGAAGAAAAGTTTAACAGCTACTGCATTAATGACCAGTTCTTCTACTTTGTTAATTGGCCTAGCATCCGCAGGAATAATGGGTATAGGAGGGTATTATATGATGGACGGAAACGGTATGACAGCGGGTCAATTTATACAATTTACAGTGTTGTTAGGTTTTATGTTGGCACCATTGGTTCAAATGGGAAATATTGGTAGTCAATTAACGGATGCTCTTGCTGGCCTCGACAGAACGCAAGAATTGATGGAAATGGAAGAAGAGGATAATCCTTTGGTGAGAACAGTTGCCCTTACTGAGGTTAAAGGAGATGTCATTTTTGATAATGTTTCTTTCCGTTATGAAGAAAGCAAAGATGTATTGCACAATATTTCATTTAAAGCTTCATCGGGAAGCGTTACTGCATTGGTTGGTTCATCTGGTTCTGGGAAGTCGACTATAGCTGGTTTAGCTGCAACTTTTTTAACCCCAATAGAAGGAAAGGTTACCTTAGATAATATTGATTTAGCGACCGTTAGCCTAAGCAGCTATAGAAGTAAATTGGGAGTCGTATTACAAGATGATTTTTTATATGAAGGAACCATTCGGGAAAATATATTGTTTCCACGACCTGATGCTACCGATGAACAATTAGTCGAAGCTGTAAGAGGAGCTTATGTTGATGAGTTTACGAACCGTTTTGAGAAAGGTTTGGATACTGTTATTGGTGAACGCGGAGTTAAACTATCAGGTGGTCAGCGTCAGCGAATATCTATAGCAAGAGCTTTATTAGCAGATCCTCGAATTATTATCTTGGATGAGGCAACGTCTAATTTAGATACAGAAAGTGAATCCTTTATTCAAAAAAGTTTAGGTATTTTAATGAAGGGCAGAACAACTTTTGTCATTGCCCATCGATTAAGTACTATCCAAAAAGCGGATCAAATTTTAGTTATTGAAGAAGGTAAAATCATCGAAAGCGGTAAACACGATGAATTACTTAAAAATAAAGGTAGGTATTACGATTTGTATACATACCAGAGCAGAATATAATTCTAGGATTTCTTTACGTAAGCTGTAATAATTACAATTGTTTGTTTGTCAACTTTTCCTTCAATATACTCCGCGTTATCTCTGTCTAATGATATGTTTCTTACAGCTGTGCCGCGTTTAGCAATCATACTACTTCCTTTAACGTGTAAATCTTTAATTAAGACAACAGTGTCACCTGCAGATAAAACAACTCCATTCACATCTTTATGGATTATGGCATCCTCATCAGGTTCTCCTTCTCCAGTTGCTTTTGCCCATATCAACGTATTTTCTTCCATATACATTATATCCAATAAATCAACTGGCCAACCTTCGTCTTTCAAGCGGTTTAACATTCTCCAGGCCACAACTTGAACTGACGGTTCCTGGGACCACATACTGTCATTTAAGCATCTCCAGTGATTAGCGTCAACCTTTTCAGGGTTATCTAATTGGTCTATACAAATTTCACAAGCATGCACACTTTGTGCCGCACTTCCATTCGAATTAGGTGGCACGGGATAAGCTCTTAAATTATCTTCTCCTCCGCATAATTCACAGGTTAAACTTCTTGTTAGTAATTCTCTTTGGACGCTCATAGTGGATATCTTTAGAGCACAAGTTTAATCAATTTCATTTAAATGTTTTGCTAAATGTACCCCATTGCTTGCACAAGCTTGTAAAAGATATCCACCAGTTGGAGCATCCCAATCCAACATTTCTCCAATACAAAATTGATTGGCCATTTTTTTAAGTTCAAAATTTTCAGAAACTGCGTTTAAATCAATTCCTCCAACTGTAGAAATTGCCTCATCAACGGATGCTGTATTTACTATTTCTAAAGGAAATTTTTTGATGTTTTTTGATAATGACTCTGCATTTAAATATGCGGCTTTAGATATACTTGTTTTTAATAACTCGATTATAGACGGACTTAGTTTGAGTTCTTTTTTTAAGATTTGAGTAGTGTTTTTATGGTTAGACAATGTTATTTTAGAATGGATTTTTTCTGCCGTTAGCGAAGGTTTAAAATCGATAAAAACGGTTGCTTTGTAATCCGTAAGCAACTTGTCTCTAATTTGTGGTCCAAGTCCATAAATGGAATTTCCTTCTAACCCAAATTTAGTAATTACTGCTTCTCCTTTTTGAATTCTATTATTGCAAGAGATGGTAATATTTTTTAAAGGAGTTCCTTCGTGTTTCTGAATAAATTTATCTTTCCAAGCAACTTGATAACTGCAGTTTGATGCTTTAAAGGGTTTTGTTTTAATTCCTTTTTTAGAAAAAGTATCGAGCCAATTTCCATCAGAACCAGTAACTTTCCAACTCCCTCCTCCTAAGGAAAATACCGTATAATCTGTTTGTATCGTTTTTTTATTAATAATGGGATTGTCCTTGTCGTCCCAGTCAGAAAAAGTATGTTCATACTTAATAGTGATTCCTTTTTCTTTAAGATGGTTTAGGATTGAAGTTAGCAATTCAATCGGTTTAATACCTTCTTTTGGATAAACTCTTTTGCTGCTGCCTATATATGTCGGGACCTCAATTTTGTCCAGCCAATCTCTAAAATCAATATTGGTAAAGTCAAGTAGTGCTTTGTTTAAAAAGTCATCTGGGGTGTATCGCTTAATAAGTTGATCAATGGGTTCAGAATGCGTTAGGTTAAAACCACCTTTGCCTGCAACTAAAAATTTGCGACCAGCTGTTTTGTTTTTTTCATAGATAGTAGTAGTAAATTTTTCAGCATCTAAAAATGCTGCCAATAAAAAAGCAGATGGACCACTACCTATAATGGCAATTCGTTTTTTCATATTCTAACTCCTATCACACCCTTCGACAAGCTCAGGATAAACTCTACTTCATTTACGTTCATATCTTCACTCCAATTACGCAGACATCATCTACCTGCTCCACATCGCCTTTCCAGTTAGAAAACACTTCTGTAATGCACTTATGTTGTTCTGCCATGGTTAAATTAGATATAGACAGCACATATTCGCGCATCTTCTTTATCATAAACTTCTTGCCTTTTGGCCCACCAAACTGATCTTGAAATCCATCTGTTAAGGTGTAAATCTGATCTCCTTTTTGAATATCGAACTCACCACCATGAAATGGTATATGGTCATTATCATGCTTTCCAAGAGGCATTTTTTCGGGTTTGATTTCGATAAGCTCAGCTAACCCGTTTTCATTGTTTCTAACAATCCAAATAGGGTTTTTTGCAGCGACATAAGTCATTTTTGTTTTGTCGCTGTTAAATGAGGTTAAACTTGCATCCATTCCATCTTTACCACCATCTTTACTGCCATCCTTTTTTAACCGTTCGATGATTGTTTTGCGCGTTTGGTTAAAAATATCAGCAGGGTCAACTGCATTTTTTTCAATTGCTTTCTCGATGGAGGAAACGTTTAAAATACTCATAATTGCTCCTGGCACTCCATGCCCTGTGCTGTCGGCATTTACCATTGCAAAGTTACCATTACTCAATTTTCCTGCCCAATAAAAATCACCACTTACCGCTTCTTTAGGGTTAAAGTATACAAAGTATTCGTTCAGGTTTTCATTCAATAATTCATCCGTGGCCAAGAAACTACGTTGAATGCGTTCTGCATAGTTGATACTATCTGTAATTTCTCTGTGTGCTTCTTCTAGCTCATCATACGTTTCATCCACCTTCTGCTTTTGCTGCTCGATAATATCTTTTTGTTTGTTGGCGATTTTAAAACGGTTAAAGATAACCGCTCCAAACAGCAGCGCTAAGGCAAGCCCAGCATATAAGAAATGTTGTTGTTGCTGATGTTGTTTGTTCTCTGCTTTTTCTGCTGTTAACAAAGCATCTGTTACTTTAACAGCTTCAGCTGCTTTCACACTATCTGCAGCCGCTTGTTTTTCATAGGCATATTTAAATTCTTGTTGTATAACTGCTTTTTGATTCTCCTCACTATCCAAACTATCTCGGATTGCAATGTAGAGTTCATACATCTCTAAGCTCTCTTTAGGTTTTCCTAATTGTTTATTCACTTGCCAAAGCGACTTTGCAGCTTCTTTTGTAATAAGGGTATTGCCTATTTCTTCAGCTATAGCAAGGCTTCGTTCACTATAGTAAAGCGCTTTATTATGGCTGCCTTGTTTTTGATAAATGACTCCAATGTTGTTTAAAGATGCAGCAATGCCGCTTTTGTCATTTATTTCTTCTTTTATTTTAAGGCTTTTGGTATGACATTCTATGGCTTTAACTAGGTTTCCATCTTCTTGGTAAATGGTTCCAATATTATTTAAAGAGTTAGCAATTCCAATTTTATCTTCAATTTCTTGAAATATTCTAAGGCTTTTTGTACAATATTCTATGGCTTTAGCATAGTCTCCTTGCACTTTATAAATGATTCCAATATTTCCTAAAGCAATAGAAACTCCACTTTTATCCTCTAATTCTTCTCTTATTTTAAGGCTTTTCATATAATATACCATAGCCTTATCATTGTCGTCATTGTCGCTATAAATATTTCCAATATTATTTAAAGAGCTGGCAATGCCAGCTTTATCTCCAATTTCGTCTTCTACCTTAAGGCTTTTCGTATAATATTCAATGGCTTTAGCATAGTCCCCTTGGTTGTAATAAATCATTCCAAGGTTATTTAAAGATCCTGCAACTCCACTTTTATCTCTAATTCCCTCATTTATTTTAAGGCTTTTCTTATAATATTCTATTGCTTCTTTGTAGTCTCCCTTTATAGCGAATGATACTCCTTGGGTATTCAGCGCATTTGCTATGTATTTTTTTTGTCCTTTTTCTTTTGCAAAATCTAGTTGGAGCTGGGCAAAGTAAAAGGCACTGTCGGGATCCGCAAATAGATAACCGTCCCAACTAATTTCCTTCATTGCTTTTAGCTTACTGGTGTCTGCTTGGGCACTGTCATTCCAAATATTCCAAAGGCTATCCAGATTTGTTTGGGCATTAGTTAATCCAGGTAGTAATAGTAATATGTATAGAAGTTCTTTCATACGTTATAATATTTCGATAATAATACGTTAGCTCTAAGTTTCTAATTAATTTTATATTTCTTTTTTAAATTCAAAATAACCTCACTCTCATTAATTTTTTCCTCAGCCTTATTATTCGTTTTAATTAACCAATTATATTCATTTTGAATATTTACGGCCAGCAATGTTTCATCCCAATTAATAGTGTTGTCTGCGCAGTGTTTTTGGACAATGCTTTTAAACTGCTTAATATACTTGTATTCAGTAATTTCTTTTGTGAATAATTGAAGTGTCCATTTTGAAACATCTTTAACAACAATAACCTTTGACCCTTTAGACCCTATTCTCCAATCAATTGTTGCTCCTATCTTTTTTATCGGGATTCTATAGGAAAAATCGGTCTTATCAATAGAAATATATAGAAGGTCGTCTTTAAGTACTTGTTTTATCATGCTGCTAATTTTATTTCAAATTTAAATGGCCAATCTTTTCGTGGACCATTT
>JAQWQH010000245.1 GCA_029244805.1 Flavobacteriales bacterium | reverse complement strand
CTTGAAATGTATTGAACTTAGAATCGCCAGCTCGATCTTGATTAATTTGAATTCCACCTGCCAAATCTTTCGTGTTAAAGATGTTTTTGGCGTCAGCACCAATGCTTATTGTATTGAACGGAACTGTAACAGATCCCCATTGAGAACGATAATTTCCAATAAATCTGAAATCTCCGTTGAATTGCCCAGTCATTGCAGGATTTAAGTTGATAGGAGAGAGGTCGTACTGAGAAAAGTGAATATCTTGTGCATTTCCATTTAGCTGTAATATACTAAAGAGGCCTAGAATGATATATTTTCTTGCTAAAATCAACTTATCGAATTAAGGTCACATTTCCTTTTTTGAAAAACTTCTCATCACCTGGGCAAAGTACTTCTAGATAATAATCAAATACTGCTGGATCGGATTCTTTTCCTTTAAATATTCCATCCCATCCGAAGTTTATGTCAAAAGTTTCAAAAACTAACTCGCCCCATCTATCATAAACCCGAAACACTATTTCTGAATTAGGATGACCTCTTACATAGAGAACATCATTAATACCATCACCATCAGGAGTAAATGCATTTGGAACAAAAATATAAGGTTCATCGCATATAATCTCGGTAACATAAACGATAACAGTATCTTTTTTTGAACAACCATTTCCATCAATTGAAACTATATAAGTTGTTGTTGCTATGGGTGATGCAATTGGAAATTGTGCATTTGGATCATTTAAAGACTCAGCCGGTGTCCAACTATAAGAATAGCCATTAGGCGCTACATTTAATTCCGTATAATCTCCTTCAAATATAGTATCATTATTCGCCCAGGCATCTGTGGTAAGATTTGGCAAGTTGTCCACTGATACAGTAACTTCATTATTGATTATACATCCGTTTATCGTGGAAGAAGTGACGCTGTAAGTTGTTGTAGCACTAGGGTTAACCCAAACAGTGTTTGTGCCATCGCCAGATAAAATGCTGTTATCAGGACTCCAATCGTAAGTAAGCGTATCCGAAGGGTTTAGATTTGTAACTACTAAAAAAATAGAATCGCCAATGCAAATATCTTGATCACCAATAATTGTGGTGGAACTACCCGAAATTATAAGCGTAACTGAGTCAGTTAGATAGCAGCCATTGTTATTTATTTGTACAAAATACGTTGAAGTAAACGAAGGACTAACTGTTATTGTGTTCGATGTAATAGGAGAGTTGAGTGTATCGCTAAACTGATTATTAGAGGACCAAATATAATCTGAACTGGTTCCAAAGGAATTAGCGGAAAACGTGATGGAAGAAAAATCATCACAAACTATAGTGTCATTTGAAGCGGTTAATTGAGGCGTATTTACTAGTATGTTTTGAAAAACAGTATCTGTACAAACGTCATTTGAAATCAGCAAAGCATAATTGATAGTTGATGTTGGCGATACAAACGGATTTGAGACTGTCGAATCACTCAAACCGGTAGTTGGAAACCAAGAATAGGTGATAGAAGGGTCCGGGTTGGGTAAAATACCCAATTGCACTGATTCCTCAGGACAAATAGATAGGTCGTCAAGGGAATAAACTGTGTCTCCCATAATCAGTATGTCTTTTTGAATAGTATCGCCAAAATTGCAGGTTGCTGTATCGTTGACAATTAAAGTAATAGTATACGTTCCTGCATTCGCATAGGTATAGGAAGGGTTTAATTGATTACTTGTTCCAATACTATCCCCGAAATCCCATTCCCAAGAAGTATAGTTTTGACTTAAGCTTGTATTAATAAATGTATAAGTATATGGTGCACAGCCAATTGGTGGAGTTTCAAAATCTGCGACTACGACAGGCAAATCAAAATCCATTTTAAAGACACCTAAATTACAGCTATTGTTATTCGTTGGAGATACTGCATTTGTTGGATAAATAGGCATATCAGAATTAAATCCACATCCCGAACACATTGCTTGGTATACCTTTCCTTTTCTATCAAATCGACTCGTTCCTCCATCAACGTGTTCTTGAGATGTTGGACCGCCAAAAAAGGACCCATACACAATGTTAGATACATCATCTTCCAAAACCATTATATAATGGTCACTGCCATCTGTAGTTGACTGAAATGCATCAAATGTAACAGGCATTCCTGTTGTGAAACTGGTATTATTACAAGTGTTAAAATTATTCGTTCCTCCTCCCCAGCCAGAGAGGTACATTTTATTACATAAATCAACCAAGAAAGCCGTTGGCGATAAACTTATCCCATTTCCATTACCAAATACAGTAGAATAGATCAATGAGTCTAGTTGTGGTGTCAATTTACTTACAAATTGACCACTACCATAATTATAGTAAAGCACATTATGTATAAAACTAGAATCTTGAATTTCAGTTTGCCCTAGCACATAAACATTGTCATCATTATCCAATTCAACAAAATAAGATTGGTCATAGGTAGGTGAACCATAATAAGTAGAACTGATGATTTGCTGACCTCCTGCCTCTATGTGCGCTATAAAACCATCACTTCTTCCTCCTAACGCATTTGTGTCAACAACTCCAGGAGTAGTAACCAATGAGTCTGAGTTTGTTCCCCCAGTTATATAAATATCTTCGTTTGAATCGATTGCAAGGGAATAGCCTGCATCATGTTTTTCTCCTCCAAAATAACTGCTCCATATAATGTTTTGAAGGGAGTTGTCTAACTTTATTATTACACCGTCTAAATCTCCACCCCCAAAGGTTGGCTGGAAAACATTTCCTACAATTGGAAAATCTACTGATTGCGTGCAGCTAACAATGTATATGTTGTTGTTTTCATCTATGTCTATTTCTCCTCGAATTTCATCCGCATAATTATATTTTAATACATTCAATGCACAATTGGTAAAATCGTGTGTTGAGTTTAATCCATCATTTCCAGAGCCCCCAATAAAAGTAGATGCCAAAAGTGTTGTTCCATCAGCAGAGAGATTTGAAGCGACAATGTCAGACCCATTAATGTAATTTGCCCCAAGACC
>JAQWQH010000214.1 GCA_029244805.1 Flavobacteriales bacterium | reverse complement strand
TGAATGTTTTTAAAGTTTTTCTGTTGATAGAAAAAAACCTTACCAGAAAACTTTTGTAGCAATAATCCTACTTTCGTTAGGTGAATTATTTGGATGTAGTATTTATAGTTCCATTAATTTGGGCAGGTTTTAGAGGTTTTAAAAAAGGCCTTATAATAGAGGTTTCCGCCCTTATTGCTTTTGGGTTGGGTATATGGGGTGGTATTCACTTTTCTGACTTTGTTGCGGAATTGCTTGCTGACAGTATAGAATCTAAATACGTTCCTTTGGTGTCATTTGCAATTACTTTCATACTAATAGTTGCGGCAATTTTTGTTTTGGGGAAAATGTTAGAAAAAGCGGTTAACCTGGTTCAATTAAAGTTGGTCAATAAAGCAACAGGTGCTGTATTTGGTGTAGCAAGGATTGTTTTGGTAATAAGCGTGTTGCTGGTAATTGTTAATTCATTTGATGAAAAAGCGAATATTGTTCCTAAAGATTTAAAAGAAAACTCATTATTATATCAACCATTATCAGATGTTTCTTTAAAAGTTATACCAGCTCTCCAGAACAGCGGCTTATTTGGCGACAGTACTACTCTTCTTCCAGTGGATTCTACCGCTATTTCGCATACTCAATAAGCCCAATAAGTTTCTAGGAATTATAACCGTTTTATGAAATAACACTAATTACGGAATATCTTACGAGTTAAAACAGGCTTCTTAATGTTAAAAATTCGTTACTTTGGCCTTCGATGCAATTTGCAAATGTAATAGCCCACGAAGCTGAAAAGAAGCACTTGATTCGCACAGTCAAAGAGAATCGAATTAGTCATGCGCAAATGTTTCTTGGGCCTGCTGGCAGCGGTTCAGTTCCTTTAGCAATTGCATATGCTCAATATATTTTATGCCAGAATAAACAAGAAAATGATTCTTGTGGGGCTTGTGTTTCCTGCACTAAAATTCAAAAGCATAATCATCCTGATTTACATTTTTCTTTTCCTGTTCATCTCTCAAAAGAAAAGCATATTTATAAATCAGATAATGTCTTAGCAGAGTGGCGGGAAATTTTAGATGAAAATCCATATTTTGGAATAGATGACTGGAATTTAAAGCTCGGAAATGAAAACAAGCAAGGCATTATAGGGAAAGAAGAAAGCCAAAATATTATATCTAAAATCAGTCTAAAGTCTTTTGAAGGAGGCTATAAGATTTTGATAATGTGGTTGCCAGAATTAATGAACGGCCAAGCTTCTAATAAATTATTAAAATTTATTGAAGAACCTCCTGATAAAACTGTTTTTTTACTGGTGGCTGAGGATCAAGAGCAAATTATCGCAACGATTCGATCTAGAACACAAATCATTAAGTTACCAAGACTAAAGGAGATAGAGATTGCCACCTATTTGGAGACCGAAAAAGGAACTACAGCAAGCGATAGTAAAATAATAGCTCAGTTAGCAGAAGGAGATGTAGCAAAAGCAGTTCATTTAATTTCTGAACAAACGGAAGCCAACTTCAATTTTGAAAATTTTGTTAACTGGATGCGATTTTGCTACCAAAGAAACATTGCTAAATCAATTGATTGGGTCGACTTAATAGCTGCAGCGGGAAGAGAAAACCAGAAGAGTTTTTTAAAGTTTTGCTTAAATATGTTTCGTCAGTGCATTATAGGTCATTATGCCGGAAATGAATTGGTTGTGCTTACAGATGAACAAAATACTTTTTTATCCAAGTTTTCTCCCTTTATCAACAGTAAGAATATTGTCGGTCTTACGGAAGCATTTAATGACGCTTATTACCATATTGAAAGAAATGCTAGTGCTAAAATTTTATTTCTAGACTTGTCGATAAACATATTTTCATTACTTCAGAAAAAGTAATCTTTTACATCCCATAAAATTTGATAACTTTGTGAATGAAATTGAAAGAGGGGAGGAAAGCAAAAAATTGAAGTGAAACAGGATTTATGTTTAATGTTTATCGGCATTGAGCACCAATATATAAGCTAACCTTTACTCCCAAAGTAAAAGAAAACTATGGGATGCACATCATGTGGAAATAAAAAAGACGGCACCCCTAATGGGTGCAAAAGCAATGGCAATTGTGCTACTGGTGGCTGTGAGAAAATGTCTGTTTTTAATTGGTTAAATGACATTGAACCTCCGGCTGGACATAAACCATTTGACTGTATAGAGGTAAGCTTTAAGAATGGTCGAAAGGAATTCTTTAAAACTAAAGAAGATTTGAATGTTTATACTGGCGATACAATAGCAGTAGAAGCAAGTCCAGGATACGATGTTGGAACAGTTACCCTTACGGGAGAATTGGTGAAGCACCAAATGAACAGAAAAGGTGTAAACTATAATTCAAAGGAGTTGAAGTCGGTCTATAGAAAAGCTAGTCAATCAGATTTAGATAAGTGGAAAGAGGGAAGAGGTTTAGAGCATGAAACCATGCATAAAGCTCGAAATATGGCTTTAGATTTAGGTTTGCGAATGAAGCTCGGAGATGTAGAGTTTCAAGGAGATAAATCCAAAGCTATTTTTTATTATACAGCAGAAGAACGGGTAGACTTTAGACAACTAATCAAAGTGATGGCAGACTCTTTTAAAATAAGAGTGGAAATGCGTCAAATTGGTTCAAGACAAGAAGCAGGAAGACTGGGAGGAATTGGTTCATGTGGAAGAGAGTTGTGCTGTTCAACATGGTTAACTGATTTTAGAGCGGTATCTACGGGTGCAGCTCGTTATCAGCAATTATCTTTAAACCCTGAGAAATTAGCTGGACAGTGTGGTAAATTGAAATGTTGCTTAAATTTTGAGCTAGATCAATACATGGAGGCCTTAAAATCCTACCCTAGCACCAAAACTTTATTAGAGACAAAGGAAGGGAAAGCAAATCACATTAAAACAGATGTATTTAAGCGGTTGATGTATTATTTCATTTCTAAGGATGGGAAAAATAGTATTGTGCCTTTGAGTGTTGAGCGTGTTTTTGATATTATCGAATTGAATAAGAAAGGCGAAATTCCACATAAATTAACGGATTTTGTTGATTTTGTGGAGAAAGAAGCAAAACCAGATTATACCAATGTTGTTGGTCAGGATGATCTCACGCGTTTTGACAAGGTTTTTAAAAAGAACAAGAAAAAGAAGAAAAGTTCGAATAATCGAAACGCTAACAACGATAACCGGAATAAAAGCCGAAACAAGAATTTTAGGAATAAACGCAACAATAAAAACAAATCGAATAAACCAAAGAGTGAATAAGTTTTTTTATATATTCATTATCTCTTGTTTTTTAATTTCATGCAGTGATCCTGATGTTGTATACCAGAATAGTAAAGTGATTGAAAACAACACATGGAATAAAAACGATAGCGTCAGATTTGATTTTGATATAAATGACACTACCGATTTTTATGATTTTTACTTTAACCTGCGCACCACAAATCTATATGAATGGTCAAACTTGTATATGTTTGTTGAGATAAGGTCTCCTGAAGATCAATATAATATAGATACGGTTGAATTTTTATTAGCCAATTCTGTCGGAGAATGGACAGGTGTAAGTTCAGGAAGTATTATAAATAATAAGGTTCTTTTCATTAATCAAAAACGATTTCCCGCGTTGGGAACATATAGGCTAACTTTTAACCAAGCTATGCGCCAAGATGATTTGAAAGAAGTTATGGATGTAGGAATTATAATAAAGAAGGCTGTGTTAAAGTAAGTCTTTAATCTTTATACTTATTTTCTTCCAGTCGCTTTTTAATTTCTTCAATGTGGATAAGCTTTTTCGCTTGCCTAAGCTTTATAGCTGATTTTGTGAAGTATTTGTGTTGCGTTAAAAATTTAACTTGAATCTCATCCCACATTCTATCACTTTTAATTTTTCCATGATCCCTTAATTCACGCCTCAAATTGTCAGCAATATCATGGAAGTCATCCCTTCCAAGGTAATCTAAATCTGCATCACAAATTATCTCTTCTAATTGTGTTTTTGGACTATGTGGGATTATAGTAGCATAAATCATTTTTTCCACCTCGTTAACTTGCTCTTGCGTATAACCATATTTTGGTAGTATTTCTGCTGCCATTTTAGCTCCAACAGGCTCATTTGCATCATATTGCTCAACAAAACCTGCATCGTGATATGTCGCTGCCGATTTTAATACGAATATTCCATCATCTAATACACCTTCCATCAGAGCTAAACGCTCTGCAGCTTCTACAACATCCAAAGTATGATGAATTCCATGATAATGTAAGTTAGGTGGTAATTTAGCCTTGAGAATCCGCATAATATGCCGCTCAGCTTTTCGATAGTTTATGCTGCTGTATAGATGCAGGTTGACGTAATCTTTAAATTTTTGGTTAGGTATAAGGCCTTCACTATCCTGAGAAAGATGCGGTTTAATTCTTTCAACAAAATACATGTCAATTTCACCTTTATTTTTTGCTGGCACTTTGCCTCGGTATGTGCACTCAAAATAGGGGCGAATTAGCTCAAAGGTAGATCCTGAAACATTTACTTTATCTGCTTCGCCGCTCATTTCCATCCGATTCGCAACATTAACAGTATTGCCCCAGATGTCATATGCAATTCGTTTTGTCCCAATAACACCGGCAATTACATCACCTGTGTGCAAGCCTAACCTTAAGTGCCACGAAGCAGCATCTTCTCCATCTTCTTTTTTTATTCTCTCTCTGTTAGCTTTCATAAAAGCCTGAATTTCAATTGCGGCTAATACGGAATTAATCGGATTTTCTTTATCTCTTAACGGAACACCACCAGCAGCCATATAAGCATCACCTATAGTTTTGATTTTTTCAATTTGATGTTTTTCAATAATTTTATCAAACTCTCGAAACAGACTATCTAACTTTATTACTAGCTCACTTGGTTTTATAGTTTCTGCAATTTTGGTAAAACCTTCAATATCGGTAAACATTACCGTAACCATTCTATAATATCTAGTCTGAGCTTTACCTTTATTCTTAAGTTCTTCAGCAGTTTCTGCAGGAAGTATATTTGCTAATAATTTATCAGCTTTGTCTTTTTCAACTTCTAAAGCGGTTTTTTGAAGTTCCATTTGCTCTTTTTGTTGAGTAATTTGTTTGGTTCTCTTTTCAACCAGAAAAGCAAGTTTCCTTTTTTGAGATTTCATCGCCTGCATTCGGAAAATGTAAAAACCATATATAACCAAAAGGACAAAACCTATTCCAATAGACATGAACCACCAAGTTTTCCAGAAAGGAGGAGTAATTATAATGTCAAGAACCGCAGGTGATTTAGTCCACACTCCATCGCTGTTTGCTGCCCAAATTTTAAGCGTGTATTCTCCAGGGGATAAATTTGAGTAGTTGATTTGTTGAAGGTCCTCTAGCTCAGTAGGTTCATGGTCTGCTCCTTCAAGAAAGGCTTTGTATTTATTTCCTTGAGGAAAAGTGTAGTGAAGCGCAGCAAATTTAAACGTGAGGTTATTTTGAGTGCTTTTTAATTGGAGTGTTTTTATAAAAGAAACTTCCGGTATAGTATCTATTTCATCTTCAATTGGAATGTTAAAAACTAAAATATCAGTTAATACCACTTGAGGTGGAATCGTATTAGTTTGTATGTCATCAGGGTAAAAAGCGTTGAACCCATTTATTCCTCCGAATAATAATTTCCCTGAACTAGTTTTAAAATAAGCGCCAGTGTTGAATTCATTACTTTGTAAGCCATCATTTTCCTGGTAATTTTGAAAAGTGCTCGTGCCAATATTAAACTTTGATAATCCGAAATTAGTGCTCACCCAAAGCGTGTTTTCTGATCCCTCCAATACCCCATAAATAGAATTATTAGACAACCCATTTTCTTCTGTATAACTTGTGAAAGTGGTGGTAGAAGAATTAAATTTATTTAAGCCTCCACCATAGGTTCCAAACCACATGTTGTTGTTTTTGTCTTCCCAAATAGATAAAATAGTATTATTGCTTATCGAAGTTGAGCTATTTGGATCATCCTTATAGTTGGTGAATGAATACTTTTCTTGAGAATTTATAAAGGATCTTTTTATTTTAGTAACTCCTCCTCCTCCAAACCCCAACCATAAGTCGTTTCGAGAATCAGAATAAATCACTCTACACTCCTCTTTTGGCATTGCAGAAGAAGTTTCATGAGAGAAAAATTTATAATTCAATGTCGATAAATTTATTTCAGAAATCCCTTCCCTACAGGCAAGCCACAAAGTAGTGTCATTTTCAATGTGTAGATTATAAACGCGATTGTCATCTTGTTTGGTGATTTCATCTCTAAATGGAATTTTGATAAACTTTCCAGTAGAAAAATCAGCAGAAGTTTCCAATAGGTATAGCCCACCTGCAGCACCAGCCCATATTCTTCCCAGCGTGTCACATGTAATGCTATATACATTATTATTATTCGGTTCGTTAAGATTGTCAGTCTTATAAAGATAATGATTGTATTGATTTTTTTTTAGGTTTATTCTAGAAACACCTTTTCTAGTTCCAACCCAGATAATTTCATCATCTCCTTCATAAATTGACCACACATTTTTCTCGTTCAAACTATTTTCGTCTCCGTATTTATAGGTGTAATGCTGAAAACCTAATTTGATTGGATCAAAGTGGGCAACTCCGGCTTGTGTTCCTATCCATATCGAACCTGTTCTGTCTGATAAAATTGAATTTATTATGTTGCTTGGAATTGATGTTCGATCATAATCATTGTTTTCATAATGGTTTATTATTGTGTCTCCATTGGCTACGTTTATTCTGAATAGTCCGTTTCCTTGAGAACCAAACCATAATTCATTCTCTGATGCTTGAAAAATTGCCGAAACTACATTGAAACGATTGTCTTGGTTTTTATTGTGATTTTTAACGGTAGTAAAAGTTAGTTTATCATCGTTAATTGTCGCTACATTTAACCCATTATTCGTGCCGATTAGTGCTTTATTATTAATCCCTTTCGTCATCGTTAAGATATTGTTGTCAGATATTGATAAAGGAGTATTAGGGTCGCTTTTATAATGAGTAATAGTAGCTGTTTTTTTGTTTAAAAGACATAAGCCTCTTCCCTCAGTTCCAATCCAGACATGCTTTTTGTCTACTATTAGAGATGTAGTTTTATTTGTGTGTAATCCATTGTTTGAACGGTATTGTATTTCTTTATTTTCATTTGGAAAAAAATGCACTACACCATTTCTTGCAGTCGCAATCCATAAAGAACCATCGGTATCCTCTTTAATGTCTTTGATGTTTCCAGATTTTAGTACTTCTGATGTCTTTACGCTGCCAAATTGTTTTGTCTCGGGGTTGTAATAGTTTAGACCTCCATTTTGCGTGCCGATCCATATTGTGCCGTTATTATCTTGGTATAAAGCGTTTATATAAGCATTGGTAAGGCTGTTTTCTGAATCTAACCCTTGCTTATAAATTTTAAAATGATATCCGTCAAAACGATTAAGACCCGCTTGAGTTCCTGTCCAAATGTAGCCTTGGTTGTCTTGTAAGATGCAGTTCACAGAACTTTGAGATAGTCCGTCTTTTATTGTAAGTCTTGAAAATTTGATGGAGTTTGCATGCTGCGCACTTACAAATTCTGCAATGAAAAAAAAAGCTATTAATAGTGTTTGTTTGATAGACATTTGGAGAATTAAAAAAAACCTGCCTTTACGCAAGTGAGTAATGAATATAAATTACCTGACCTTCTATTTTATAGTCTGCATTAGTTATGCTAAGATAACAAAAATTGATGCAATTTGTTATAACAAATTGTTATTAATCCAGTAAAATTATTTTAGCTTATTAAAATTATTTTTATCCTAATTTTTTAAGGTTAAGGAGTTTTTTCTTGTTCTGTTTAGGTATATTTTTCTTTTTTTTAGCACTGTAGCCTCCGTTGTATGCTTTGTCTTTAGTCTTTGTTGCGAAGCTGTCTTTTTCTTTGCTTTTCTTTTTACTGAATTTAAGCTTTTTTGGCTTTTTATTTTTAAAAAGTACGAACTTTTTCTTTTTCTTTTTGTTTGGTGGTTTAGAACTGTATTGCTCTGATTTTTTTTGCCTTTTTGTTTTTTTATTGAGAAATGGGTCTTTGTTTTTCTTTTGTTTACCCTGATTCCCTTTAAGTCCAAAAAGGCCTAATTTATTAAGTTTTGTTTTTTTGTTTTTTTTCTTTGTTTTCGATTTGGTTTCTGAGGGGTCTCGATATTGGGCATGGTAAACCGTTGTGTTGATAGATACAACAACAAATAGAATTATGAGGAGGATCTGATTTTTGGATCTCACCAGTATTTATTTAGCTCCTTCTGATTCTTTTAATTCAGCAGCAGCCATAGTGTCTAGATCTCTATCGAAAAGATATAGTCCACCTTTATCTTCTCCAATCATGTTCAACTTATCAATGATTGTTCGCGCCAAAGCTTCTTCTTCAAGTTGCTCAGCAACATACCATTGCATAAAATTCTGAGTTGTGTAATCTTTTTCATCCAAACATAAACCAATGATGTTGTTGATACTATCAGTCACGTTTACCTCATGCTCCATTAGATTTTCAAAAAGATCTTTTAAACCTTTAAAATTTTCTGGTGGTTGGCTTAATGAAGGAATCAATGCTTTTCCTCCTCTTTCATTTATGAATTTAATTAATTTTAACATGTGAAACCTTTCCTCATCGCTATGCTGGTATAAAAAATTTGAGGCTCCTGTTAACCCTCTAGTTTCAGACCAAGATGCCATAGAAAGATAAAACTGCGATGATGAACCTTCCAGTTCTACTTGTTTGTTGAGCGCTTTTTCAATTGATTTTTTTAGCATAAAATGTTGTATTTAGTTATCAAAAGTAATGTTATTTCTTCATTTGATGAACAGATAACGCAAATTTGCAGAAAATAGATGTGTAAATAACAGTACCATTTATACAATAGTTGTATTTAGAATTGATATTTTAAATGCTCATTAAGTTACTGGTATACAGTTGTTTATTTACTATATTGCTATTTGTGATGTTATAGCTGTATTCGTGCTATTGTAAAAGTTCAATATAAAGTGTACTTTCAGACCTTCTTATGTGAATAATAAAATGAGCAAACAGCCTTTATTAGAAGTAAAAAATTTAGTAACTGAGTTTCATACAGACAATGGAACTGTTCGGGCAGTTGATGACATTAGCTTCACACTTCATCGGGGAGAAACCATTGGAATTGTTGGAGAATCAGGTTCTGGAAAGTCTGTAACATCACTCTCTGCTATGCGATTAATTCCAGAGCCACCCGGAAAAATTGTAAATGGAAAGATTCTTTTCCATGGTCAAGATTATAAGTCGGATTTAGCAAACCTTAATGAAAAGCAAATGCGGAAATTTCGTGGAAATGAAATCGCGATGATTTTTCAAGAACCTATGACGTCTTTGAATCCGGTTTTTACGTGTGGAAAGCAAGTAATGGAAGCAATTCAATTACACCAAAAATTTTCTAGAAAAGAAGCAAAAGAAAAAACGATAGAATTATTTAAAAAAGTAAAATTACCGCGTCCAGAAGAGATATTCTCCAGTTATCCGCATCAAATCTCAGGTGGCCAAAAGCAGCGGGTAATGATTGCGATGGCTTTATCTTGTAATCCTGCCATTTTAATTGCTGATGAACCGACAACAGCTTTAGATGTTACGGTTCAGGAAACAATTTTACATTTAATGAAAGAGCTGCAAGAAGAGTATAACATGGGAATACTTTTTATCACCCATGATCTAGGGGTTATAGCAGAACTAGCGGATGAAGTTGTAGTGATGTATAAAGGAAAACTAGTCGAAAAAGGACCCGCTTTGCAGGTTTTTTCGAGCCCTAATCATCCTTATACGCGCGGTCTATTGGCTTGTCGTCCCCCGTTGGATGTGAGAGTTAGAGAACTTCCTACTCGGAAGTATTTTATGACTGAAGACGAGGATGGAGTAATTGTGGAAACCGGTAAAACTGTGTCGGAAGTTATAAAAGAATTAGCAGTTTCTAAAAATGAGGTGTCCCTTAGACATGAAATAATATATGCGCAAGAACCTCTCCTAGAGGTAAGTAATCTAAAAACATATTTTCCGAATAAAAAATCTTTTTTTGGTAAAGCTAAAAGTTGGGTAAAAGCTGTTGATGATGTCAGTTTCAAGCTCTATCCCGGAGAGACCCTAGGACTTGTAGGGGAGTCTGGTTGCGGGAAAACGACACTTGGAAGAACGATATTAAAGTTGATTGAACCTACTGATGGAACTATAGTGCTGAATGGAGAAAATATAACGGGTTACTCTAATAAAAGCATGCGTCGATTGCGAAAAGATGCTCAGATTATTTTTCAAGACCCATATTCTTCATTGAATCCAAGAATAACTATTGGAGAAGCAATTATGGAGCCAATGCGGGTGCACAAAGTTTGTGATAATGAGATGCAAAGAAAGCAAGAGGTGTTGGAATTGTTAGTAAAGGTTGGGTTAGATCCAAATCAATTTAATAGGTACCCTCATGAGTTTTCTGGGGGTCAGAGACAGCGTATTTGTATAGCAAGGTCTATAGCGTTAAAACCAAAGCTAATAATATGTGATGAATCTGTTTCAGCTTTGGATGTTTCGGTTCAGGCAGATGTTCTAAACCTTTTAAATGAATTAAGGGATGAATTTGGCTTGACTTTCCTTTTTATATCACACGACTTATCTGTGGTTAAATTTATGAGTGACAGAATGATTGTTATGAAAGAAGGCAAGATTGAAGAGGAGGGATTAGCAGATGAAATTTATGCAAATCCAAAAACTGAATACACGAGGTCTTTAATTAATTCTATTCCAAAAGGAAGAATCGAAGATATAAGAGTAAAACAGCAATTGAAAAAATCAAATAGTGCTTCAACAGTATAGCATTTCATTTTATTACTAAATAAGGATGTTGTTTTATTAGGTAGTTAAAAATGAATAAAGTAAAGTCTAGTTCATCCTTTAGCTCGCAGATACAAGGGTTGCGATGTTTCGCTGTGATTGCTGTGTTGATTTTTTACTTTAGTCATTTTGAAAATATTTATCTTAAAAGATTGCCATTAGGGCAAGGAGTAAATCTGTTTTTTGTGATTAGTGGTTTTTTAATTACCAGAATACTGCTGGTTAATAAAGAAAAGATAGAGGCAGGTAAAACGACGCTAAAACAGGTCTTAAAAGCATTTTATATTCGGAGGTCGATTCGGATATTTCCAATTTATTACATTACAATCTTATTTTTATTAACTATCAATTTCCAAAATACAAGAGATATTTGGGCTTGGCTGGTTAGCTATACTGCAAACTTTTATATTTCATTTGACCATCCTTATATAGGGTCATTTAATCATTTATGGTCTCTTGCAGTTGAAGAACAGTTTTATTTGCTTTGGCCGGTTCTTCTTTTTGTAATTCCGATCAAATATGTTGAAAAACTTATTGTTTCTATTATTGTTGTCTCACTTGTTTTTAAAATTATTTATTTCGATTATTATGGATGGGATGCAGGCTTGAATGCATTGCCAATTAGCTGTGGAGATTCATTAGGTTTTGGAGCTTTAATAGCTTTTTGGAGTTTGTATCGTATTCATATTATTGAGAGAATAAATAGGATAAGGTTTATTGTGTTACTGTCGTTTATTCCATTTGTCTATTTTGTAATTTTCCCTAGAGACTATATTTCTATAGTTGCAGTTGGAAATAATTTTCTATTCTCTATTTTTGCTTTTTTTATTGTGGTAAAAGCTTCTCAACAAAGTTTCTCTTCAGTTACAAAGTTTATGTTGGAAAATCCTATTAGTCTTCATATAGGTAAAATTAGTTATGGGATTTATTTGTATCATTTTTTCATGCCAGATTTTTATAATGAAATGACAGTTTTCTTTCCTAAAATATTTTATGCAAGCAGCGTCGTTAAGCTTCCTTTTCTATTTGTGTCATCATTAATTTTTGCGCAACTTTCATGGGTAATAATCGAAAAACCAATATTGAAGTTGAAAGAAAGGTTCAATTATTAATGCTGAGTGAAAATAAATTATCTTTGAGAACGAGTGTTAAATGTAAACCATGGGAGTAAAAGCAGCATTGAGTAAGCCTTTCGCAAAATTAATCGCAAAAGGAATAAAAAAATGGAGTTCGAATCCAATTCGAGCCCAAGAAAAAGTGTTTGAGAACCTCATAGTTAAAGCAAAAAATACAGCTTTTGGAAAGGACCATGGATTTAAAACCATTTCTTCTTATTCCGATTTTAAAAAAGCTGTTCCCGTGAGGGATTATGAGGCGATTGCGCCTTATATTTTAAGAGTGAAAAGCGGCGAGGAAAATGTGCTTTGGCCTGGGAAACCAATTTATTTATGCAAGACTTCTGGAACAACTTCAGGTGCAAAATATATCCCAATTACAAAGCAATCTATGCCGAATCATATTCATTCTGCCAGAAATGCACTGTTGTCTTATATCGATGGAAGTAATGAAGCGGATTTTGTAGATGGGAAAATGATATTTTTACAAGGCAGTCCAGAAATGGAATCGGAAAATGGGATTCCTATTGGCAGGTTGTCTGGAATTGTGGCTCACCATGTGCCGCAGTATTTGCAAAAAAACAGAATGCCATCATATGAAGTGAATTGTATTGATGATTGGGAGTCAAAAGTAGATGCGATTGTTGAGGAAACAATCCATCAAAATATGACATTGATTAGTGGTATTCCTGCCTGGGTTCAAATGTATTTTGAGAAGCTACAAATAAAGTCTGGAGGAAAATTGATCAAAGACATTTTTCCAAACTTTTCGCTCTTTGTTTATGGAGGAGTAAGTTATGAGCCATACAGAAAAAGATTTGAGGAACTAATTGGAAAATCAATTCCTAGTGTTGAATTATATCCTGCTTCAGAGGGTTTTATAAGTTTTCAAGATAGTCAAGATCAAGAGGGAATGCTTTTGGTGCTGAATGAGGGCATATTTTATGAATTTATTAAGGCGGATGATTTCTTTAAAGATGATCGAGAAAGAATTTCATTAAAGGATGTTGAGCTTGGGGTTAATTATGTGATAATTCTAAACACGAATGCTGGTTTATGGGGATATAACTTGGGGGATACGATAAAATTTGTATCTAGAAAACCTTACCGGATTATTGTAACAGGAAGGATTAAACACTTTACTTCTGCTTTTGGAGAGCATGTAATAGCGGAAGAGGTAGAATTTGCCTTACAGGAAGGGTTAAAAAGCTTCGATGCACAAATTGTTGAGTTTACTGTAGCTCCTCAGGTGAACCCGTTAGAAGGAGAACTTCCTTATCATGAATGGTTTATTGAGTTTTCAAAAAAACCGAATGATATGGAAGCATTTATAGTAAAAATGGATTTATTGCTTCAGCAAAAAAACCCGTATTACGCAGATTTATTGCAGGGAAATATACTACAGACTTTAAAGGTGTCTGCAATAAAGGAAGGAGGTTTTACTTCTTTCATGAAATCGAGAGGTAAACTAGGTGGACAGAATAAAATACCCCGATTAAGTAATGATAGAAAAATTGCTGATGAACTTTTTAGTTTTTTAGAGCAGTAAGAGAATTTTTATGAGCGAACGAATAAACAATAACATGATGAAATTTCAAGCACATCCATGGCATGGAATAAATATAGGGAAAGATGCTCCTCAAATACTAATGACCTTTATTGAAATGACACCTCATGATTCGGTCAAGTATGAAATTGATAAACAGTCAGGTTTTATAAAAGTAGATCGTCCTCAAAAATTTTCGAATATAGTTCCTGCCCTATATGGATTCGTTCCGCAAACATATTGTTCGGAAATGGTGGCAGAATATTGCATGGAGAAGAGCGGCAGAACGGAGATTGTTGGAGACGGAGATCCTCTTGATATTTGTGTGTTAACAGAAAGAAATATTACGCATGGTAACATAATCGTTCCAGCCATACCTATTGGGGGCTTCAGAATGATAGATGATGGCGAGGCGGATGACAAAATTATCGCAGTGCTCAAGGGCGACGAGGTTTTCGAGAGATGGGAAGATGTTCGAGATTGTCCGAAATCTATAATTGATAGATTAAGACATTATTTCCTCACTTATAAGAATATCCCAGGAGAAAGCAATACAAGGGTTGTAATAGATGAGGTATATGGAAAGGAAGAGGCTTTGGAGGTAATATCAAGAAGTCGTCTAGATTATAATAACCTTGTAAAGTAAATTTTGGGTTATTTATTTTTTTCTATTTCCTCCGCTTTTCCATTTAGGTATTAGTTTTGTGAATAGAATTGTTTTGAGTAATTCCTAAATGTTTTTGTGAAAAATTTAGTTATCATATTTGTTCTATTTGCTTTTGGCTCAGTAAATGCCCAAACGGTATTTCTGGATCAGCCATACGAAATAGGCTATATAGATAAGTCAAGCCAAAGGTATGTTGATGTCCCAATAAAAAACACCAGCGACAAAAAAGTATTTATTTTTCGAGCAGAAGCTGATAAAAGATTTCAAATTCGATATTCAAGTAAAGAGTTGCTCCCTGACAGCACTGTATACATGCGTGTTCAATTCAACCCAGAAGTAAAAGGTCCGTTTTCCGAAAAGATAGCAATTCATTTTAGCTGTTATTCAGAACCTAAAACTATCAAAGTAACCGGTTTTACCCAAGATGTGCCAACCTTATCCATCAATTGTCCAAGCTTTTCAGCTCAAGATGTTAATACCTCACTTCATTTACAATTAGAGATAAAAGTTATTGATAAAGGCACGCGAGAGCCAATTCAAAAAGCTCAAGTTATTTTGATTAAAAATGGAATTCCACTGGAGAAATTACTCACAAATTCAAAAGGCTTTGTGGAAAAAGAAGTTGAGTTAGGCTTGTATTATTTTGTTGTTTCAGCGCAAACTTACCTCCCTGTTGAGTTTGTAAAATACGTGAACCGTAATAACAATGTTGTATTGGTTGAATTAGAAAAAGCTCCTGAGAAAGAGTTGCCGGTAATTGAAACGAATAACACGGATGAAGATAACCCTGAGGACCTATTTGATCCAGATGAAATTGAAAGTACACCGACAGTGGAAATTATTATAGACGAAGTAGAAGTGCAAGACACTATTTCAGAAGTGATAGTTGAGATAGAAGACGATCCCTACCCCCATTTTTCTGTAAATGAATTTAAGCCAAGTAACATTGTGTTTTTAGTTGACGTCTCTAGATCGATGGCTTATACGGGTAAGCTAGATTTGTTGAAAGTAGCAATGATTAATTTAGCAGGGATGTTGCGAGATGTGGATCAAATTACGATGGTTTCCTATTCGGATAACGCAAATATTATTTTAGAAACCATGCAGGGAAATAATCCAGATACCATTATAAGCATTATACAAGGATTAAAAGCGCATGGGCATACAGCAGGAGGTAAAGGAATGAAGAAAGCTTATCAAAAAGCGGAAGAATTTTTTATTCCACAAGGAAACAATCAAGTCATTATGGCAACAGATGGAGGGTTTACCCAAAAGGATATTAATCCTTATAAATTGGCTAAAAAGTACAAGAAAAAGGGAATTACAATTTCAATTGTTGGAGTCAAAACGAACCAGCTTCAAGAGCTTTCTTTAGAAAAAGTGGTTGGATTAGGAGATGGTAATTACGTACGAATTAAAAATTACGAAGAGGCACAAGGTGCTTTGATTGATGAAATTAAATCAAGCGCTAAAAGGGAGTAATGATAAAGATGGGGGTCTATAATAGCACTGTTTTTTGGTAGTGCTATATCGATTATTATTAATTCACAACATCAATCTTTTGTTATTCATTTATAAAACTATCTTTGCCTTTCATTTACAAAAATTATGGAGTTTTGGATCAAGGCCGCTCAGCTTATTTTGAGCCTTTCAATATTAATTGTATTGCATGAATTAGGACACTTTTTACCCGCTAGATGGTTTGGTACGCGTGTGGAAAAATTCTATTTATTTTTTGATGCTGGTTTTTCCCTTTTTAAATTTAAAAAGGGTGATACAGAATACGGAATAGGTTGGATTCCTTTAGGAGGGTATGTCAAAATATCTGGAATGATAGATGAGAGCATGGATAAAGAACAGCTAGATAAGCCTGCTGAGCCATGGGAGTTTAGATCGAAACCAACTTGGCAACGATTAATTATAATGATTGGTGGTGTAACCGTTAATTTTATTCTTGCTTTGTTCATATATATTGCTGTAATGTGGGTTTGGGGTAAAGAATATTTGCCTGTAGAAAACGCTATTTATGGAGTGCATTTAGCCGATGAAAGCATAGCGGGAGAAAACCTATTTATGGAAGGAGACATAATTCTTGATATAAACGGGAATGTACCCCAAACTATGGGTGATATTAGTTCTTTGATCGTAATTGATGGAAACAGAGAGGTCAACTTAATAAGAAACGGAGTTAAAAAATATATTTCGCTTCCTTCAGATTTTGAGCAGAGAGTATTAGCGAATGTAAAAGGACCATTATTTGAGCCTTTAATTCCAACTTGTGTCAATGATGTGACGCTTAATTCAGGAGCTTCTGAAGCAGGTTTACAGCCAAATGATAGTTTGGTAGAGATTAATGGACAGCCCTTTCCTTTCTTCCAGCACTTTGCCATTGAATTGCAAAATCACAAGGACACCACTATTGAATTAGGTCTCTACAGAGGAGAAGAGCATATGGTAGTTCAAGTAAATGTAAGTGATGCAGGGACTTTAGGGTTTCATACAAAAATGCCGAGAGATTTGTTGGTTTACAATACAGAAAAGTTTGGTTTTTTCGAATCTATCCCGGAAGGAATCAATTTAGGTGTTGAGACTTTAGGAAAGTATGTAAAGTCGATGGGACTATTGTTTTCTAAAGAAGGAGCTAAACAACTAGGAGGTTTTGGGTCTATTGGAAAGATATTTCCTTCCGAGTGGAATTGGCAAATATTCTGGTTGAACACGGCTTTTCTTTCAATCATTCTCGCATTCATGAATATTCTTCCAATTCCTGCATTAGACGGAGGACATGTGATGTTTTTAATTTACGAAATGATTGCGGGAAAAGCTCCTAGCGATAAATTTCTTACACGAGCGCAGGTTGTAGGAATGGTATTGTTACTCAGTTTGCTGCTTTATGCAAATGGAATGGATATTTATCGATGGATAGCTGGCGCGTAGTTTTTAAATCATAATTACTTTGTATTTGGCTATTTGAAGGAAATAGGTTTTGATACTTTACTTCAACAGTTTTAAATTACTAGATAATACATTTTCTTGAAAGGCTGGAACAACATCTTTAGCTTTATTTCGGTATGAATTATATATTTCAATGACAGGTTTTTTTCGCCTTGCAGAATTCTTGCAATAATTTTATTATCCATTTTGTGCATCTAAAACTATTACTCTGACAAGATTAAATGCAGTTTTGAGTATTTTCTACTCTTCAAATTTTTCTTGCCGTTCATCAATTTGGTTTTGATTTTTCACCGATTTATTCGTACATTTTTACTCTAAACCTTAAAACCAAGAAGTGTGAAATATTTAGTTATAACTCTAGTTACCTGTTTTTCAGTCCTTAATGTTTATTCTCAAAAGATAGATCGTTGGTATCAAGACGGGAAAGTTGTTTTTCAATTGAAACAGACCGTAAAAAAACCGCTATCTGAATCGGGAAATGTGCAAGTTAATGCCTTTCAATTTTTGAAAGATGTAGAAGTAATCTTCGGAATTCAACAAATTGTTCAATTGCATCCAGGAATTGATGATAGGTTATTAGACAGAACATATCAGGTGGAGTTCAGTAAGATGAATAAAGTAGAAGACTTTGTTAAATACCTAAACAACATAGATGACCTTGAGTACGCAGAGAAGAAAGAGTTGCATGAGAGTTTCCTAACACCTAACGATCAGTATTATTCTAATTCTTTCAATTCAGGTCAGTGGGCATTATTTCAAATTGAAGCTCCTTTAGCTTGGGATATATCAACTGGTTCTTCAGACATTGTAGTTGCGGTAACAGATAATGCAATCAATATTAGTCATCCCGATTTAGTTAACAAAATGGTGGCAGGTTGGGATGCTGTGGATAATGATAACGACCCTTCACCTTGCGGAGGTAATGATGGTTTTCATGGCTCTCATGTTTCGGGAATTGTAGGAGCCGAAACGAACAATAACATAGGGGTTGCCTCAATTGGATATAATGTTAGTATTATGCCTGTAAAAATAGGAGATTGTAATACGGGGTCATTGACAAGCGGCTACGATGGTATTATATGGGCTGCAGATAACGGAGCAGATGTAATCAATATGTCTTGGGGTGGTGGAGGCTCATCAAATTACGGTCAGAACGTCTGTAGTTATGCATGGAACCTTGGTTCGATTCTCATAGCTGCTGCCGGGAATGATGGAACTAATCAACAATTTTATCCGGCAGCGTATGATGATGTTGTCTCAGTTGCTTCTACAACAAGTGGAGATGCTAAATCAAGTTTTTCACA
>JAQWQH010000213.1 GCA_029244805.1 Flavobacteriales bacterium | reverse complement strand
ATTCAAAATTCCAGCTTGCCCCATTGTTGCGTAAAAATTACACCACACTGGATGATTATTTGGATTTTCTTGGTCAATTCCCCAAGAAGAACTTGGAGCTACAACAAATGCTCCTTCTGCTCCTCCTGAAGCATTCCAAAGAGAACGCATGTCATATGGGTATTGATATGCTTGAATGGCATTGGCATCAGTACTGATGCTATATCCGCCTATTACCATTAATTTAACATCCCAATTGGCACCAACAACTAATAACCCATTATTACCTTTTGCTCCGATCATACCCAGACAGTTAGTTCCATGTGCCCCAGTCCCATAATTGTCATTATTTGACAAAGGGTTCCATCCATCACGGTCATCAACATACCCGTTTCCATCGTCGTCAATTCCATTGTTCGGAATCTCTCCCGCATTGAACCAACGATTATCAGTTATGTCATTGTGGTCTAAATTTCCACTTTCAATTAAACATACTACAATGTCATGTCCTGAGGCAGTAATCCCTCCGGTTGTGATATCCCATGCTAAATCAGAGTCAATATCTGCATCAGGCGTGCCTCCCGTTTGACCCGTATTGTTGTGATGCCATTGTTGGGTGAAATTTCCAGAAGTGGATTCATTTGGAATAGTTGATCGCAATTCCAAGTAGTAATTATTTTGTGCTAATTCGACTTCTTCCTGTGAGTAAACCCAATTTAGGATGCCTTCGTGGGTAATCATAGTATGATCAAATGTCAACTTCCAAATATGAGAAGTGGGTGAAAGAACTTTTTCCACTTGCAAATAATAATCATCTGGAGCTCGAAGCACAATTTCTCTGATACTAGCTTTTTCTAGCACTTGTACAATCAATTCTCCTTTTACATAATCACCAGCTTTTCCAGTTTCTTGGGCTCCTGCAGAAAGAGTGAGCAGTATCATTAATCCAGTGATTATAGTTAGTATTTTATTCATAGCTTTAATTTTAGGTTCCTAAATGTAGAAAATCTATTGCAAATAAAAAATTTAATGTTTTTGACTTTCCTACTGGAAAAATAAAATATCACCGTTTTAATTGGATTCATTTCTAAAAACAATAAAATGAATTTACCATTATTTTGAAATAAAATAATTATCATAATTCCAGGAAAGAGCAACGAATTACATGAACATCTATTTGCCTAATTTATAAATAATGCGTAGATTTAAATTTGTAATTTAAGTTCAATTTTTTTTAATAAAACATAGGCTTAAATAGTAAATATTGTTTGAAACTGAATACTGTTAAATTAAAAAAATATGGAATCTAAATTGGTGACAGAAGTATTTAATATTGAAGGAAAATTTAGATCATTAATAGATGAAGCAGAAGAAATACTTGATGGGGACTCCAACAATATCAATGGCCTTAAACGAGATATGCAGGATAAACTACTATCAATTGAAACGGTAGAATCTATATGTCTAAAATATAGATTGAGAATATTGGATATTTCATACTTTAAAGGTGAATTACCCCAAGCCGCATTAAACAAAGTAAAGGAAATTGAAAGGCGCTACGAGACTCACCTAAAACCGCTGAAAATTATTGCCCCTGGGGAATTATTTGAGCTCGAGGATAGTGAAATCGATCCTATATTGTTAGCTGAAATAGAAGAGAATAAGTTTTTGTTCATTCACAAATGGGGTAATGAATTCAATTTCTTGCGAAAAATAAGCTCTTTACCGCTAAGAACTCCGAAATCAATTGCTTTATCACTCGGGATTATTGCGTTGATATTTTCAACTTTATTTGCTGCCGCAACTTATGATCTCCAAGTTGTAAAACCAATTGATTTTATTTTTGGCACACTAATGCTTTTTTCTGGATTAGTCGGATTTATGGTTTTTATTTGTTTGTCATTCAACTTCTTTCCAACAAGTATGATTTGGAAATCCCGCTTTTTAGACCGCTAAAATTCTGAATTAATTGTTTGGAGCTCCAGACTCTATCCAGCAATGCACCAAATTAATGAGTGAATCAGGCAATTTCGCTCCATTTTCAGGCATAGGTCTGAATGCGGGGTCATGCTGAATTGATTTTAATATAGGATCTCTCGCATCAAATACGGAAGAATAATCGCTGAAAATAGGAGCTATAGAACTATGGCAGGCATAGCAATTATTGGTATTCAATATTGGGTCTATGTCATTGATAAACGAAACAGGGTTGATTGAATCACATAAATTAACCACGGGTGGAACTACAGGAGCTGTCTTGTCTTTTTTACAGGCAAAACAGAAGAAGCATAATGTGTATGTAACAATTAAAATATATTTCATTCGCTTATAAATTTATAAATTTTAGTGATGAATGACCAAGTTATTTGCACTTAGTGTAGGTTTTTTTTATTTACGGGTTAGCAAAGAAGAAACCTAGGAAGACATATTAGCTAATACTGAAACCCTAGATGAAGAAAAAAACAAAATTAAAGAGCCTTAAAAAGAAGAAGGGAACCCTAACTGCAAAGACAGAAAAATAAGTAAAAAGAAAACAGTTTCAATCTAGAAACAATCAGAAGAGGTTTGATTATAAAGGAATGCAATGAAACAGATGGTAATCGGAAAACCTAGACCTTAACTCCAATCAGCAAAACATCATCAACTTGCTCTTCTTCACCTTTCCATTGGTTAAAATAAACGTCTATCTTTTCTTTTTGGTCGCTAAAACTTAATGACTGAATGGAAAGTAGAAATACTTTTAACCTTCTAAAAAGTAGCTTTTTACCTTTTTCTCCTCCAAATTGATCTACTATTCCATCCGTAAAAACATAAAAGGCATCATCTTTTTGCAATTGAATCGTTGTACCGGTAAAATCCTTCTCAATTCCGATATCTTGACCAATAGGAAATTTGTTGCCTTTATAAACAATGGCCTCTTTATCTCTTATTAAAATCAAAGGTCTATTAGCTCCACTAAATTGTAATGTGTTGTTATCCTTGTTATAGGCACACAAGGCTATATCCATACCGTCTGCCATTCTTTCCTGATTAGATCCACCATTAGTGCTCCTATTCACTTCCTTATCAATAAAATGAAGTGCTGTTTCGGGGTCAGTAACGTCTGTTTTTTTTGTGAAATGATTTAAAGCACCAACACAAACTACACTCATCATTGCACCGGGAACGCCATGACCCGTGCAGTCAGCTGCAGCAAAAACTATTGAATTATCAAAATATTCAAACCAGTAAAAGTCACCACTGACAATATCTTTTGGTTTATAGTATATGAGAGAATCTTGAAATAAATTGCCAAACTCATTAATATCTGGCATAATTGAATTTTGAATTTTTTTTGCATAATTGATACTGTCTGTTATGTCTTTGTTTTTTTGCTCTATCAACAAATTTTTATCTTCTAAAGACATACTCAGGGCTTTTTTCTTTTTAAAGTTTTTGTAAACAATGAATAGAAAAATAATTAAAACAACAACCCCAATAATACCAGCGAATATTATTAAGCCCAGCCTTTTTGCCTTTTCTTCTTTAACAATTAAGGATTGACTTAATTGATTTGCCTTTGCTTTTTCTAATTCCAACTGTTGGTCTTTATTAGCAACATCAAATTTAATTTGATTAGTCTCAATATTATTGCGTATTTCTTCTCCATTTAATCTGGTATTTAAGGAGTCATATAGTTCAAATAGATCGGAGGCCTCTTCAGATTTAATTTTTAAAAGTGCTTTTAAAGCTGTTTTACTACCATTAAGTGTAAAATTTTTAGCCTTAACAGAATCTGTATAAATCAGTCCCAACGATGCATATTCATAAGCTTTATGATAGTCTTCTAACAATAAATAGATTGACCCTATATTTATGTATGATCCTCCTATGCCTTTTGTGGCATTCATTTTCTTTTTAAATTTTAAGGATTTGTTGAGATATTCTAAAGCTTTCTTGTAATCGCCAATATGTTTATACACAAGGGCAATGTTATTGAAACTTCGAGCGAACCCAAGTGTGTCGTTTTCGATTTCTTTTAATTTTAAATTTTTATTATGGTAGTAAAAAGAGCTATCAAAAATTCCCAATTCTTTATATAAAGTCCCTAAGTAATTGTAGATACCAATGGATTTTGTGTAACTATTATTAGCGTATTTCAAACTAACAAAAAAGTCTTTTTTTGCTTGCTCATAATTTTCAATATTGAGGTTTATAACCCCTATATTCATATAACAAAATCTAAGGTATCCAGAATCTTGAAGTACCTCTGCATTTTTTACAGCCTTTTGAAAATATAATATCGCATCATCATAAGACTCAATCTCATTATAAGTTGTAGCCTTTAAATACTGCATTTGCATCAAGCCTTTTACGTATTCAAGTTGTCTTGATTTTTGAATTCCAAGATTAATGTAGTCTAGCCGTTTACCTGGACTATCAAGTCCATATAATGCCGGGTACAAAGCATCTATCTGCTCAATGTTTTCACATGCCTTATTTGCTTTTATTATGCTATCCGTTTTGGATTGAGCGCAATATATTGAATCGCTTAAGAAAAGGAAAAAGAGAACAAGTAGAGATTTGATATTGCTATATTTTAACACCAAACTAAGTTAAGATAAATTCTGCTCAAATAACAACAAGCACATATTTACTCACTCTTGGAGTTGCAGAGGATAAGCAGACCAAAAAAAAGGTGTCTGTGTAAAGTTAAAAACTATAATACATCTACCTTTCCATTATTTAAATTGTAATATGCGGGCACTATCTCTAATCCCCCATCATTAACTGCATTGCTGATTATCTCCGA
>JAQWQH010000208.1 GCA_029244805.1 Flavobacteriales bacterium | reverse complement strand
AAAGAAAATGGAATTAGACCAATGCGTGTTAGTAAGTATTGCATAGGGGCAAAGATTTTATACCCAAAATTAAAAAACAATAGATTTAAAAATAAACATTTACACATAAACAAAATAAATGAATTGGTTAGTTGAAATATATAACACAGGAATGTTTGATTTTCTAATGGATGGAGAAGCAAATGAAACAATTAAAGCATTAGCGAAAACTATTGAAGATAGCGCAGATGGAATTAAAGATGTAATTAAGCAATCCAAAGAAACTTCTTCTGATGGTTTTTTAGGAGTGCCCTTGTTTGAAAATGATTTTTGGAAATTGGCATTCAAATTCGGAATGAACTTAAGTGTTATTCTAATCATTGTCAGAGCTATCTATTACCCAATAGCGAAGAGAAAAGACTATCTTTTTACATATATAATGATAAGCCTTGTGATTTTTATGATCTGTTTTACGCTGAAGAAGTTTGAAATGGGAATGGGAATGGCCCTAGGGTTGTTTGCCATATTTGGAATAATAAGATACAGAACAGACCCCATTCCAATTAAAGAAATGACCTACTTATTTATTGTTATCGGAGTTTCTGTTATCAATGCATTATCGAATAAAAAAATGAGCTACGCTGAGCTGGCTTTTACAAATGCTGCAATTATAGGTGTAACATACGGTCTTGAAAAAATTTGGTTATTAAGACACGAATCTAGAAAGGTGATAACTTTTGAAAAAATAGATTTGATTACACCTGAAAAACATAACGAGTTGTTGGCTGATCTTGAAAATAGAACAGGATTGACAATTACGCGGTTTGAGATAGGTAAGATTAATTTCTTAAACGATACCGCTCAAGTCTTTATATATTATAATCAAGATGAGCAAAAAGGACACTTTAGGGATGAAGGAATAAGCAACAGCTAGTTCCACATTAAATAGAATAAAAAAAAGCCACTACTAATTGCAGTGGCTTTTTTTATTTCTTTGTTTTTTTAACACTTTAAATACTACTTTCACTATCTACATCACCAAAGTTAAATCTTAATGTAAAACGTAACGTATTTGCTAATGGACTTGCTTGCGTTAAGGCCAATAAATAAGATAAGTCTAATTCAAAAACGCTATATCTTATACCAGCTCCAAGAGACACAAACCTTCTATTTCCTTTGGACCAGTGCTCGTGAAAATACCCCGCTCTTATTGCTAATAGATTATTGTATAAATACTCTGCACCAACAGATATATTTACTTCTCTCAATTCTTCTTTAAATTTGGTTCCTTTTACAATCGCGGTTGTATTTCCATCTTCATCTATAACGACATCACCTGGAGCATCACTAAACGAACCAAATATGCCAGAAGCTACCCCCACATTTGGGTCTTTACCTGAGAATATTACAGGGCCATCTGTTCCGTAAACTGTAGAACCATTCTCTTGCAGGTATACAGGTTGAGTAGGCACCAATAATTTGTTTGCATCCAAAGCCAAAGTCAGTTTGTTAAACTCATCTAATTCTACATTAAAAGCAGATCCTAAACGCATATTAGTTGGGATAAAATCTCTATTCGCAGCATCCGTGTAAGACATCTTTGCTCCAATATTTGAAATATTTAAACCATAGGCAACATTTGCATCCTTACCCGAAACTTCAAATGTTTCTGTTTCATAATAGGCAGAGATATCGACAGCGACAGACTGACCAGCTTTCACATCTGCTCCTGTAGAAGAAATACCTCCTGTTAAATTTGAATAGATATATCTAGCTGCTAGTCCTGCTCCGAAGCGCTCCCCTAATTTTCTTGAATATGTTCCGTCTAATGCAAATTCATTGGGTTTAAAATTACGTATCTCTTGACCGTAATTATTTGTAAAAGTAATGTCCCCTAATGAAAAATATCTTAAAGAAAAGCCAAATGCCGAATTCTTATCTAGTTTCTTGTAACCTGATAAGTAGGCTAAATTAATATCATTGACTAAAGCTCTTAGCCATGGAGAGTAAGACAACGAAAAACCCATATCCTTATCATTATCAATAAAAGCTAGTTTCGCCGGGTTCCAATGGATAGAATTTGCATCGGGAGACAGAGCCACACCAACATCCCCCATAGCTCCGGAACGAGAGTCAGGCGAAATAAGTAAAAATGGGACTGCAGTAGTTATTGTATTGATATCCGAACCCGTTTCCGCTCCAGATAAATTTACTTGAGCACTAGAACTTACTGAGAAAAGCAGAGCACTAGTAAGGGTTATTGATATTGTTTTTAATCTCATTTTCATTATTTGGATTTCTGTAGAACAGCAAATATACGTAATTTGTTACTTATTTATTGTTCCGCTTAATTAAGAATTACTAATTTTTCAAATTTTTCCACTTTCTCTCCTGCCTCGTTTAAAACTTTTAACTGATAAACATACACACCTCTACCTATTTTTCCTCCGAAATCATCACGTCCATTCCATGCAATACCCTCAGACCTAAAACCTTCGGAACGGACTCTTTTGTTGATAGATTTAACCAACTTTCCTGAGACAGTAAACACTTGAATTTGAACATCTAAATAATCACACATCTGATTATGTTCAAAGTAAAACTCCGTACGAGTAGTAAAGGGGTTTGGGTAATTTAATACATGTTCCAGGGTGAAGTTTTCTTCCTTAGCAACCACAAATTCAATTTCACTTTTTTCGGAATTATTATAAACGTCCCATACTTTTAAACTCAAGGTATGATTCCCTTCTTCTAAATCGTAAAATGGATAGGATATTCTTCCACTTTTATAGGTATCTAAGTCAGCTTCATAAAAATCATTTAATATGATTGATTCAGAAGTATTTCCATCAATTACGGCCTCAATGTTATGACCAACACCGTTACCAACCATATTAATGCCATTTTCATCAAAAACCTTAGCAAATAAATCAGGATTCTCGTCTGTTATACCACCTGAAACGAAACTATCATCGTTCATATACAGAGAAATTTCAGGGCCCTGATCATCAGAAATAGCAGCGGTATCGATTCCTCCAATTACTGCATCTTCGTTGTATCCTTGGGCATCTTCTTCTCCATTCTCAGCATAATAACTTATGCGTGAATTACCGTACTGAAACGAAATATCTTGGGGGACTACAAAGGTAAACTTGAAAGCACCACTTAAAACAGTAGCCTTTCCTTTGTAAACGACATTTTTCGATGTTTCAAATGACTCCACCGAAGACCCTGAACTATTACCTAAAGTAGACAAACTGAGCTTTTTATCGTATACCGTTGGATAAACAACTCCATTGAAACTTGTTAAATTTTGCCCTGCATCATCTTCTATATGCCCCGCAATAGTCACAATACTTAGCGCTTTCATTGTATCTATTGCTGCAGTAATTGACACACCGTTAATGGAATCTGTTACAATTTGGTGCTGCGGTAGAGCAAGTCTAACTGCAGGATCCCCCAGTAATGCAAATTTTCTAAAATTGATATCACCGCCACCATTTTGAACATACAAATCTTTTGTCTCAAGGTAGACATCTCCTATACGCTGAGGCATTCCATCAACTTTATCATAGATTGTACTGTGAAAATGCTTATTCAATCTCTTATTACTATTGTTATAAACTAACCGAGTGGTTGTAAACAAAGCTATTCCTCCGCCATCTGGATTAAGCAACACATATTCGCCTCCAGATGTTCTATCATGGTCATCATATCGACTAAATTCGCATGTAGCAGTCATAAAAACGGGTAATTTTACACCATTCGTCCAATTTTTAATGGTAGGAACTCTTAAAATACGCTCGTGAGCCCATCCCGTTTCACCGCCGTGACCGATATAATTGACTAAAAAAGCTCCCTTTTCAACTCTTTGCTGAATCGCTTCCTCACACCCTTTATTTTCATCACCACCGGGAGTAGTAGTTTCTACAAAAGCATCCATGTGTAATTTAACAATATTCATGCTTTTATTGTTTACACGAATTGTATCGGCCATTATTTCTGTATCTGTAAAATAAACGTTTCCATCTTCATCGTCACTTACCAAACAAACAATATTTCGCCAATCATCTAATGTTGAATTAGACTCTGTATTTGAGCAAGATGTGCTATTCTGATTCGTGGAAGAAATCGAACTATAAGCTTTGATTTTAGTTACCATATCGTTTGCTTCACTCAAAGAATTTACAGGCAACCTCCCAACAGCAATATCCATCAAATCGAAATTATTCATTGCTCCATTATCTGATAGAATGGCGAAATAATCATCACTGGCATAAGTACCCGTTATACTTAAAGATTCAGTAGACTCATAGGTAGGTATAAAACATATGTTATGACCTAACCTATTTCTGACATCATAAGTTGCATCACCAAAAAACAAACAATATCTAGGTATCAAATCTGGATCTAACCCTGCTCTAACATAAAACATTCTCAAAAAATGCTTTATAGCCGTTACATCTCTCATACCAGAAGAATATTCATTGTAAATTTGATTTGGAGTAACAACATGACAAATCAAACCATCATTTACTTGGTGGAAATTTGCTAAATCAATTGCAGCAGACATATACTCTTGGGGAACAATAATAATTAAATCTGCAAAACCTAATCCATGTAAATTTTGAGATGACACTTCATGATGAAATACTGGAACTTTTGACAAAGCGTCTTCCAATGCAATAAAGGTTCTTAATGAATCAGTATTCACTTTGTATTCAGCTGCGGAACCAACCGTATTAAAATTAACAACAGAAACATTGGAGAAGTCCGTCACCTCCCAAATCCGACGTATATTTTCAACGTTTTCAACAGAAAATCGACTTACATTCCCCAATCCAACTGATGCTATATCTCTAAATTCCATCTGACTTCCTTCCATTGTTAAAGCCCTCGGCACATTAACTTCTAGATAATCTAGCCACCCCTTTGAGGAAGACAATCCATTTTTGTTATACGTAACCTGAACATCTACGCTATTTCCATTGCCTAAGTAACCCAACTCTCCAGTAACACTTTTCCCTAGTGGAGCATAGGTTCCTGTACCAGATGCTCCAACAGCAATGTCCAGGGAATTTCCGCCAGATGCTAATGTGTAATTAGTCCCATTGCTGTTAGCTTGCCCTATAAGTTTAGCATAAACTCTTATCGAATCTGTATTAACAATGTTCGGCATTGAAAAACCGTAATTGTAGGATGTTTGAACATCATAAATATCTCCATACCAATGTTTTCCGGACTTACCTAAATTATAATCATCTTCCTCTATAAAATCATAATCAATAAAAGTTGTAACTAAGTTCGTTTCTGCACTATTAGATAATTGGGCTAAGCCCATTCGTTTTGGCGCTGGATCGGCATTATTAACATTCACAAAATAATATGAGGTGTCAGAATAATCATGTGATTTATGTGAAAAAATAGTACCATCAACATTCCACCTGTGCGGTCCTTTAGCGTAAAAAAGTAAATAATCACCACTGTTAAAGATACCATCATTACCATCTTCAACAAGAATAGAATTTTTTATTACATCATCATGCCGATAATCACTATTATTCTCAGATAGCACACCAGAACCATTTCCGAATATGTTAATAGCATCAGAACTTAAAGAAGATACGTCTACACCTATGTCATTTAAGAAAGAATAATCAATCTTATAAACCCCATCTTCCACAACACCAATCTTATACCATTCTCCAGAACCCGACGCAAAGGCTGAAGTTGTCAAATACCCTGATTTTGATGCTGCTAATGAATTTCCTGAAACACTTAAACTCCCTTCATACCTCACCAACTTCTCGAACTGCCCAGATGCCAGATTTTTCCGAACCTCATTAACTTCAACAACTGCATAAAACTTTTTCCTTTTATCTGTAATATTTGTTTTAAAATCAAATATGGGTTTGATTCTGGAAACATCCAATAAAGCTATTTCAGAAGTCGTTAATGAAATTACTTCAATGCTCGTTACATTAAAATCAGCAGTTGTGTTTTGTATTGGAATATACTTTATCAAGTAGGGTTGTTCATTCTCAAAATCCCAGTATCCATTGGATGAATGAAACACCTTTTTATAATCCATTCCATTGATATTCATTGAATAGATACCCTTCCATTCTAAATCCTCAGTAACTGCTTTAACTTTTTGAGACAAACCTGGAAATACAGAAAATTGGAAAAAAAAGTAAAACAGAATTAAAATTTTGTAATGCATTGTTTAAAGCGGTAAATGGCGGTTAATTACACTTATTTTTGGAAAAACGAGAGCTCAATATGATTTATTGCATAAATCTAGCTAATAAATTGTAACCCAACCATATTTTTTTCGTAATATTGGGTCGATTTTGCACAATCAGTTATAAACTTATGATCAAGTATTTTAAAGTATTATTTTTATTGATTGCTATTATTTTTAGCAGTGCAGCAAACAAAATAACAGCTCAAGACCCCGAGTTTAGCCAATTTTACGCTAACCCTCTATACTTAAATCCTGCTTTTGCGGGAACAGCTAGATGTCCAAGAATATCGCTAAATTATAGAAACCAATGGCCAGGTATTTCCGGAACTTTCATTACCACATCGGCTAGTTATGACCAGCATGTGGAGTCCTTAACGGGAGGATTAGGATTAATGGTAACCAATGACCAAGCCGCAAACACGCTAAGATCGACTAGAGTAAGTGGAATATATTCGTATCAAATTAAAATTAATCGGAAGTTTTCGGTCAGGACGGGAATTGAGGCGACATTTTTTCAAAAATCGCTGGACTGGAGCAAACTAACATTCGGTGACATGATTGATGAGCGAAGAGGTTTTGTCTACCAAACTGCAGACTTACCAAGAAGCGGTTCGGTTTCAGGAATCGACTTCTCTGCCGGTATTTTAGGTTTTAGCGATGTATTTTTCTTTGGTTTTGCCGCACATCATTTATCTGAGCCTAATGAATCCTTAATTAACGAGCAAAGTCCCTTACCCACTAAATTAACAGGACATGCCGGAGCAATGATACCTCTTGCTGGAAGAGCTTCAAAGTATCAGGAAGACGATGCTATGGTGTCGCCAAACATATTATTTAGACAGCAAGGGACATTTACACAACTTAATATGGGAATCTATGTAAAGAAAGGACCATTAGTAGGAGGTGTATGGTATAGAAATAAAGATTCATTCATTGTTCTAATGGGTATACAATCAGATATAATCAGATTAGGATACAGTTATGATCTAACTGTATCTAAACTTTCAGTAGCGACTGGGGGTGCCCATGAAGTATCCTTGCAGTTCAATTTTGAATGTAGACCGAAGAGAAGATCATTTAGAACTATAAGCTGCCCATCTTTCTAAAAAAAAAATAAAATTAATTGTAACCATTTTCTATAATCACAGTTATAAGGAAAAATTATCTCGCATTATGAAGAGTAAAAACATATTGAAAAAAGTACTATCTTTTACGTTAATCGGATTATTAGCTGCCTGTTCATACGAAAGATCCAGTGTATCCGGTTGGGATTACAACAATCCTAGAAATGGTGGGTTTCAAAAAGTCCCTTACGAAGAGCAAGAAACAGGTCCTGGACTTATTTTAATTCAAGGTGGTACATTTACCATGGGAAGGGTAGAAGAAGATTTAATGAAAGACTTTGCTAGCACTCCTAGAAGGGTTACAGTATCTTCTTTTTACTTAGACGAAACAGAAGTAACAAACTTTAACTGGTGTGAATACTTATTTTGGATAGGTAGAACATATACCGATTTCCCAATGGTCTATAAAAAAGCTCTACCGGACACTTTAGTGTGGAGAGAAAAATTAGCATACAACGAACCTTACACAGAATACTACCTAAGACATCCGTCTTACAGAGATTATCCTGTTGTTGGGGTTTCTTGGTTGCAAGCAAATGATTTTTGTGCTTGGAGAACAGACCGGGTTAACGAATGGATTTTAATTAGAGAAGGGATTTTAATGATGAATCCTAACCAACAAAATGAACCATTCTCAACTGA
>JAQWQH010000205.1 GCA_029244805.1 Flavobacteriales bacterium | reverse complement strand
CACAAGCGTCAGTATAGGTCCATGTTCGAGTAACTATTTCAGGACAAGTGTTGCCATTTGACACATCAGAACCTGAAACCATGCCATCTCCATCGCAATTATCATCATAAGATAAATTTGTTATGACAGGCATATCAGACTTGCAAGCAATTACAGTGTCAGCAGGTGCAGAAACCATTACAGGAGCAGTTACATCATGTATTGTAATCGTTTGGTAAACATCAATAAAATTACCAATAACATCATTTATTCTATAGGTGCGTGTAATGGTTTCTGGACAATGATTTCCATCAGACTGATCTGAAATAAAACTAACAGAAGTTGATCCACAATTATCCGACTCATCTGTTACAACAGATACATCGGCTGGGGGCACGTCTCCAATACATTGAACACTAATAGGGCCAGGATCACTCCCTTGCGGACTCAAAATATCGACAGCAGTAACAGTTGCCACCCAACCTTGAAAATTATTAGACCCATCCGAATAAAACTTAACCGTAATGGCATTCCCCGTAGATGTTATAATACCCGGAGGGTTTATATTACAATATATTCCAATAAGTGTACCTCCTCCTCCTATTGCACCATCATAAACCTCAATATAATCCTCACATCCCCCTGTACCATCGGATTTCACATCGAAAAGATTATTAAAATCAATCTGTATAACATGACCTCCCGATGGCACTATAAATTGTTGCTCAGACATTACATTTGGAGAATAATTACCCTGTTGCCCACCAGGATCAAAATAGGGAACTGATTGATCACAAAACAATTCTTTAATGTTAGTACCATCTTGGGGATGGATAATCTGACTGTAAAAATTGACAGAAATAAAAAGGGATAATATCGTTAGTATATTTTTCATATGGTATTGTTTAATCAATACTACGAATATAAAAAAAAATGTTGAATTGATTAATTATACCTAAGACTTTAGTTGCTCAAAATAAAGGAGTTATGTTTACTGTACCCTTTTTTATTGTATAGCGTTAATAATTAATATATTTATGCTTTTAAAACTGTCAATAAATTGCAAATATCTATGAAATATAATTTAACTTTCTTTCTGATACTTGCTATGTTGGTGGGAACTTCGCAAGAAAATTCTGAATCTGAAAACAAAAGCAAACCAATTAGCAGAACTTTTGGTTCAACAAGAATAATAAATTCACATTCGACTGAGTGCATTGAAAAAAAGACATTAGATTTTAGAATTTCTCACAGATTTGGAGATATAAATGGCGGAGCTTTTACATTGTTTGGAATTGACAATGCCGCTGATATCAGATTTGCTTTTGAATATGGTGTTTCAGATGATTTACTAATTGGCTTGGGAAGGTCAAAAGGACAAGGTCCAATTAATTCTCTGATAGATGGCTTTTTTAAATATAGAATTCTTCATCAGACAAAAGATAATAAAGTTCCGATTAGCCTTGCTGTATTGGGAACAAGTGCCTTAACTTACATGAAGAAATCAAATGACTCTACTTCGGTTACCTCTTTCCCTACCCCAACTCATCGTTTATCCTATGCGTCTCAAATAATTATCACACGTAAGTTTGGTGATAAAATAGCATTAGCATTGCTACCTAGTTATACACATAGAAACTATGTTGATATTCTAGATCAAAATGGTTTATTTTCTATAGGTTCTGCTGTTTCTATAAAAATTGCAAAAAAAATAGCGGTCATAGGAGAATACTACTATAACCTTGATTCTCCCAATTTAAGAACAGATTTCCAGAGTGCTATTGCCTTAGGTATTGAATTCCTTACTTATGGACATGACTTTCATATCAACTTTACAAATTCACGTGGCTTTGGCGAAACGCAGTTTATTCCCAACACCAAGTCGAAAATTAATCTAGGAGAATTTCGTTTAGGATTTACGATAACCAGAAACTTTATGCTATAAAGAATATTATCTTATTCAGCGAAGTATTAATGCAACCAAATGTCATTTGAGCTAAATACGCAACAGATTAATAAACTAGCCATTCCTGCTATTTTATACAACATTACTGAACCACTTATTGGATTAGCCGATACTGCTATTATTGGACAGATGCCCGAACATGCAACTCAAGCTCAAGGAGGCGTTGGGCTAGCTGTCGGCTTAATAATGACACTCGTATGGGGGTTGGCACAAGTTCGAACTGCTGTTTCTGCAATAATTAGCAAATACCTTGGAATGGGTAAGTTAAATGAAATCAAATCACTTATTCCACAGTCTCTTGCTTTCAGCCTACTATTAGGTGGTTTATTTTGGCTTTTGACTTCGTTTTATTACGGCAATATTAGTGATTTTTTATTCCAAGAAGACAATCAAAGAATCAAGGCTTTTTCAGCTAGTTATTACAATATTAGAGCAATGGGGTTACCACTTTCTCTTTTTATTGCGGGAGTATTTGGGGTATTTAGAGGGTATCAAAATACTTCATGGGCAATGGTGATAAGCTTTATTGGCGGAATAGCAAATATTGTACTGGATTTAATTCTAGTAAATGGAATAGAAGGCTTAGTTCCGGCATACGGCGTTGAAGGAGCAGCAATTGCTAGCGTTATTGCACAACTAATGATGGCAATATTATGCGTTGTCTATTTATTAAATAAAACACCTTTTAATTTAAAATTGAGAGCTCCTTTAAACCATGAATTCTCAAATATGTTTTGGATCGCTATGAATATGCTAACGCGATCATTGGCTTTAAATGTCACTTTTATATTGGCACTCAGATATGCGAGTGGATATGGGGAAAAACATCTGGCGGCTTACACAATCGGAATAAATATTTGGTTATTTACCTCATTCTTTATAGATGGATACTCAAATGCTGGAAACGCTTTAGCTGGGAAGTTTCTGGGTGCAAATGACAATAAAAACTTAAATCGATTAGGCTGGAAATTAATGTTTATTAATCTCAAAATAGCCATTGGATTATCCATTGTTTATTTCGCCTCCTACCCTTTTATGTCTCAAATTTTTAATTCCGATCCAGAAGTTCAGCAAATTTTTAATAGTTTTTATTGGCTAGTTATTCTGGCTATCCCAATCAATTCAATAGCCTATAGCTTTGATGGCGTTTTTAAAGGTCTAGGCGAAGCTAAGTTTTTAAGAAATATATTGATCGTTGGAACATTTATTATTTTCATTCCTGTCTTGTTACTAATGAACCATCTAAAGCTTGACTTATTTTCTATATGGATTGCATTTGTGGCTTGGATGTTGTGGAGGGCTATCAGTCTTGTAGTTAAATTTTCTAAACTTGTAAATGACAAATAATATGAAAAAGCAATTTTATTCTTTCGCAATAGTGTTATTAGCCCTTGTCTTATTTCAGTCATGCATGGAAACAACTTATCTAAATGTCCGACATGCTGCTCAAATATCAATACCGGCAGATTTGGATTCTGTGCTTGTAATAAATAAAACCAAAGTTTTAAAAGGGAAAGGAAATCAGGTTTTAAATGTTTTGGAGGGTTTGGTTACAGGAGAACCCATATTAGGCGATAAATACGGATCTAAAAGTGCTGTAAAAAACATGCAAAAATTGGTTACAGAATCGGATCGAATGGATTTAATCCATAATGACATTATTAATCTAGGATTAAATGATATCTCTGGTGATACGCCCATCAAATCTGACATTATCGATTCTATTTGTCAAGAATATGGAGCCGACGGCTTAATTGCTTTAGAGCTTTTTGATTCAGACAGTTATTATTCATCTAGCTCCGCAGAGGTTAGAACTCAGTGGCGAGTTTACTATCCAAATGAACGCAAAATCATTGATGAATTTATTGTCTACTCAGGAGCTAATGATCACAGTTTTTCTTCGTTGGTTCCTGCTGCATACAATTCTATATCCAAAGCCGGAGCTTATGGTGCGCAATTGTATTTTAACAGAATAGTACCCAGCTTTTTAAGAGAAGTAAGATATTACTACACAAAAGGTTCATACGAGATGAAAGCCGCTAAAAAAAGTGCAAAAAAAGGAGACTGGGATCAAGCTATCTATTATTGGGAAGTAGAAACTGAATCTCAAACGAATCAGAAAAATCAAGGTAAAGCGGCATATAATCTTGCGGTAGCTTATGAAATTAAAGATGATTTTGATAAAGCGCTTGAATGGATTGATGCTTCAGAAGCAGCGGGAAACAAGAAAGCAGTTTCATACAAATCTATTTTAAACACCCGAAAAAGTGAAATGGCTTTAATCGAGAAACAATTGAAAAGAGAATAACCGGCAAAAAAAAAGCCACTCAAATAGGTGACTTTTTTTTCTTACACTAATTAAATCTACATATGAATCACTTCGTCATAAGCTGCAGCTGCAGCCTCCATAATAGCCTCGCTCATTGTTGGGTGAGGATGAATTGTTTTAATCAATTCGTGTCCTGTTGTTTCTAATTTACGAATAGCTACAATCTCTGCAATCATTTCCGTTACGTTACCCCCAATCATATGAGCTCCTAATAACTCTCCGTATTTAGCATCAAAAATCAATTTTATAAAACCATCGTTCATTCCAGCAGCACTTGCTTTTCCTGAAGCTGAAAATGGAAATTTACCAACCTTTAATTCGAATCCAGCTTCCTTAGCAGCAGTTTCTGTCATCCCAACAGAGGCAACCTCTGGAGAACAGTAGGTACATCCCGGAACATTACCGTAATCAATTACATCTGGATTCTCGCCTACGATTTTCTCAACGCAAGTAATTCCTTCTGCAGAAGCGACGTGGGCCAATGCTGGACCAGGAATAATATCTCCAATTGCATAGTAACCTGGGATATTCGTTTCGTAAAAATCATTTACCAAGACCTTACCTTTATCAGTTACAATTCCAACTTCTTCTAAACCTATGTTTTCAATGTTTGCTTCAATACCAACAGCACTTAAAACAACGTCACATTCCAGAATTTCTTCTCCTTTTTTCGTTTTAACCTTTACTTTGCATCCTTTTCCTGCTGTATCCACACTTTCCACAGAAGAATTCGTCATTATTTTGATTCCCTGCTTTTTAAAAGAGCGCTCTAATTGCTTTGAAACTTCCGCATCTTCCACAGGAACAATATTTGGCATATATTCTACTATAGCTACTTCACATCCCATTGTATTGTAGAAGTAAGCAAACTCAACTCCAATAGCTCCAGAGCCAACAACCACCATTTTTTTTGGCATTTTTGGCAATACCATAGCATCTCTATATCCAATTATGTTTTTACCATCTTGCGGTAAATTTGGCAAATGACGCGAACGAGCACCTGTTGCTAAAACAATGTTTTTAGCTGAATATTCGGTGGTTTTCCCTTTATCATCAGTAACGTCAACTTTATGACCAGGCTTTATCTTGCCTGTGCCCATAAGAACATCAATTTTATTCTTCTTCATTAAAAATTGGACACCTCCACTCATTTTGTCTGCCACTCCTCTACTTCTTTTAACAATTGCGTCAAAATCAGCTTTACCTTCTTTTACAGAAATCCCATAATCAGAAGCATGGTTAATGTATTCAAATACATTTGCACTTTTCAACAATGCTTTTGTAGGTATGCACCCCCAGTTTAAACAAATACCACCTATTGATTCTTTTTCAATTACCGCTGTCTTCAAACCCAATTGTGAAGCTCTAATTGCAGTGACATATCCTCCAGGACCACTTCCTACTACTATTAAATCGTAATTCATATCTTATCTATTTTGAGAAGACGAATTTAGTAAATAATTAACTAATACATCTATAAATATTTCTGAATATCTGATTCCTCCAGAGGATACTGCCAGTTCTTTCAGAATGCAACCTTATTTGATTGTATTTTAAAGATTTTATATAAGGAATCTTTCAAAAATGCTAACTTTGAGCAAACACCATTTTTTTTAATGAAATATACATTATCTGCAAAAAACCCAGCCAATCATTTTATCTCAATTCAAGTAGAATGCAGTTTATCCAATCAAGATAAATTAACTATTCAACTTCCTGCATGGAGGCCAGGGCGATATGAGCTAGCAAACTTTGCGAAAAACATAAAAGACTTTGTTATTTATGACCAAAATGGGAATCGCTTATTTGCACCGAAGCTGAACAAAGACTCTTGGGAGGTTGAATGCAAAGGTGCTGCGTCTATTACTATAGAATATGATTATTATGCCTCCGAGTTAAACGCTGGATCAACCTGGATGGATGAGAATCAACTATATGTAAACCCTGTTAATTGCTGTGTATTTGTTTTGGGAAAAGAAAACGAACCGTGTGAAATTCAACTAGAGATTCCAAACGATTATAAAGTAGCTTCATCTATGAAGCCTTTAAAAAACAATCTTTTTATGGTTGCAGACTATCAAGAATTGGCTGACACCCCATTTATAGCCTCCAATTCTTTGCAACACAACAGCTACGAATCCAAAGGAATTACGTTTCATGTTTGGTTCCAAGGAGAATGTAAACCTAATTGGAATAAACTAATTACAGACTTTCAAAAATTTACAGATTATCAGATAGAAGTTTTCAATGGTTTCCCTGTTAAGGAATATCACTTTATGAATCAGATAACTTCCTATCGGAGCTATCATGGTGTGGAACATCAAAAAAGCACGGTAATTCAACTAGGACCTAGCCACAAAGTATTTGGTGCATCTTATTTAGATTTTTTAGGCGTAAGTTCTCATGAGCTATACCACACTTGGAATATTAAAACAATTCGACCTAAAGAAATGCTTCCTTACGATTTCACAAAAGAGAATTATTCCTATTTGGGGTATATTGCTGAGGGTGTTACCAGCTACATGGGAGACCGCGTACTTTATGAATCCGGTGTATTCGAAGAAAGTCAATATTTTAAAGAATTTGAGACATACTTAACCAGGCATTTTCACAATGATGGTCGAAAACACATGAGTGTTGCTGATTCTTCTTGGGACACATGGTTAGATGGCTATGTTCAAGGTATTCCTGGCAGAAAAACTTCTATCTACACAGAAGGAGCATTAATCGCATATATCTGCGATATGCGCATTCGAAAAGCTACGAACAAGCAAGCTTCCTTGCATGAAGTTATGCAACAAATGTATAATCTATGCTCTGAGGGTGAAGGATATACGGAAGCAGATTATCGCAATATCTTAGAAAGAATATCTGGTGAATCCTTCGAAGATATTTTCACCAAACTTATTTATGGAATAGAAGATTTTACTCCATTTATTATTGAAGCCCTAAAATATGAAGGGTGGATATTTGAGGCAAAACCCTCCAACAGAGAGTATGAGAACTTTGGGTTAAAGGGAACTTGGAAAAACGGTTCTTTTGAAATATCTCATGTACTGGAATGTTCTACCGCGGAAAAATCAGGTATCCTAGTTAGTGATTGTATTCATTCAATCAATGGAATTCGAATCAACAATGATTTTTCGGAATGGTTGAGTTATTTTCAAGAAGATTCTATAAGCTTATCTCTTGAAAGAGAAAAAAGGTTAAAAAAAATAGACCTTAAACCCAACAATGGCAAAGGTTTCAGTAAATTCAAAGTATTCAACCAAAATAAATAGGTGGCAAATCAAAAAACCGAAATAACAGAAAAATTAGAAACACCAACGAGTCTTAAAATTCTTTGCATTCTCAGTTTCGTTGGCTTTGCATTAGCTATGGCACAGGATACTTCATTCTACTTGACCTATGGCTCTATTCAAGATGTTATAGAATCATCTGATCAAACAACTTGGGAATTATTAGAAACAAAATTTGACCTTCTACAAGGTAAAGGAATTGACATCTATGAAGCTGATGGAAAAACGATAAAAGAAGCTCTATCCATGAGAATTTCTCTCATGTATATCTACAGGTCTTTACTAGATGTTTTGGCATTGATTGGCGTTTCAATGATGTTTATTCGCTTAAAACTGGGCTTCATCATTTATGCAATTTTTCAAAGTGCCTATGCTGCAATTCCTTTTGTTATGTTTGGTGGAAGTGGAGCCATTATTGTTGGTAATGCTAGTATTGCAATAACGCTTGTTTACGTAGCATTGTTTCTAACCCAAAAAAGGCATTTAATAAGATGACAGAGGAGGAAAATCAAATCGAACCTGTAGGAATTGAAGAAGAAAACTTTGCAGCTGAAAAAAATGCAGAGCCTATTAGTATTGTGTCCAGAAACCTACGTCTACTAAAAAGAATAATTCTTGGGAAAAATACCCCTCCCCTCTTTCTTCGTATTCTTGGGTGGTTTTATCTTGGATGGAGTTTATTGATGATTCTTTATTATGGGGCCGTCGGTCTTTTAATAAACACCTCTGCTATTCACGATACAATACTTGAATCAATTGGAGGAAAATACTTTTTTGTTTATGCCTGTTTGCATGCATTGGCTTTTGTAGGGGTAGTATTTATGTGGCGGTTAAAAAAAATCGGCTTCTATATATTTACAATACCAACTTTTATTATGCCATTTTTACATGTATTAATGACATGGAGCTGGGCGGAAACTTTATCCGAAAAATCAGACAAAGTTGAACGCATAATATTCTTATTTTCTATCATTTCGATTGGGTTGTTTGCTATTAATTGGAAATCTTTAAATCTTATTAACAAGAAAGAAGACATACCAATCAGATAGAATTTTATTTCAATTTATCACCTAAAGGCATATTTTTTGCAATTTTTCACTGTTTTTTTGTCTAAAAAACAAATATTTTTGCAATATTTAACGTAGCTTTAAAAATGAGTAATTCTATCAAACATACACCAACTCCTAAAAAAGGTATTGCTGGTAGAATATTTTACTTTTTTCCTTTCCAACTGGTTTTATTGCACATTAAAAGAAACCAATTACTCTTATTGTTTTGGTTAATATTATATTTATTCATGACCGGTGTAATAGGGAAAAGTTATGGTATTCCTTATCTATTCCTCGCGCCAGAATATCTAGGCGAGGTTAATTTTTTATCTTTTGCTATTCTCGGCTTCTCAATTGGAGGATTTATTATGGCTTTTAATATTTATAGCTACATAATATATGCTTCGGAATTTCAATTTCTAGCCACACTTTCAAGGCCATTTATTAAGTTCTGCTACAACAATCATATAATTCCTTTCATTTTTGTGATAACACTTTTCTTTAAAGCCTATGCTTTTCAAGTAGATGAAGAGCTAATGTCCAATACAATGGCGCTATGGAATCTTTTTAGCTTGGGGATTGGCATCCTTTTATTTCTCATCGTCTCCACTCTATATTTTGTAAGGTTCGATAAAAATGTACATGAAATAAGTGGTAAGGATGCTTCTTATTTCGAAAAACTATTAGCTTCCGGAAAAGAAGCTACATTAATTAAAAAAATTAAATGGTACCAGCGCATAGGAAGAAAGCAAAAATGGCGCGTAGACACTTATATGGGGAATTTGATTAAAATTAAAATGGCACGGAGAAGTGACCATTATGACAAAGAATTGCTTAAAAAAGTTTTTAAACAAAATCATATTAATGCTTCATTTTTTGAAATTGTGCTAATTGCTTCTTTTATCATTTTGGGATTATTTAGAGATATCGACTGGGTTATAATACCAGCTGGGGCAAGTATCTTTCTAATATTCACTATATTCCTTTTACTCTTCAGTGCTTTATATTCTTGGTTTAAAGGATGGACATTAACCATAGTGATTATTGGATTGATATTTTTTAATTATGCTTCGAAAAATTACGACATGTTTAATTTCACAAACTATGCTTACGGAATTGACTATCAAAAAAAAGCTTCCTACTCATATGATAGTTTGAGAAAGTTATCAGCAAACAAAACAAATTACAATGAGTCTTTTACTCACACCCTCCAAATATTAGAAAACTGGAAGAAGAAAAATATGGTTCACACGAATAAAAAACCGAAAATGGTTATTTTTAATATAAGTGGAGGTGGCTTAAGAGCAGGTCTTTGGACAATGTCAGTTATAACAAAACTTGACAGTATTACGAATGGAAAATTACTCAAGCAAACACAGCTAATAACCGGTGCTTCTGGAGGAATGATTGGCGCATCTTATCTAAGAGAGTTGTACTTACAAAGCCTGACGGATAAATCTATTAATTTATCCGACTCGAAATACTTAGACAACATTTGTAAAGATCTATTAAATCCAATGGCATTTAGTATAGCGACAACTGACTTTTTTATACGTTCTCAAAAAGTATATAATGGGCCCTATACATACTCAAAAGATAGGGGCTACTTTTTTGAACAAAAATTAATTGAGAATTTGGGTGTTTTAAAGAATAAAAAGTTATTCGAATATTACCTGCCTGAAAAAGAGGCCCAAATACCTATGATAATATTCTCACCATCCATAACAAATGATGGACGGAGAATGCTTATTTCCCCGCAACCTGTAAGTTATCTGACATACTGCGACACTACTTTTGGGACTTCAACTTATAGCTCTTTAGAAAATATTGAATATTCTCAACTATTTAAAGATAATAATGCCAAGAATTTAGACTTCACAACAGCTATTCGAATGAATGCCACATTCCCTTATGTACTACCCATGGTTTCTTTACCTACTTCGCCACCAATAGAGATAATGGACGCTGGATTACGAGATAATTATGGATTAAAAACAAGTTTAGAGTTTATCCGCGCTTTTAAAGATTGGATCACAGAAAATACGAGTGGAATTATAATTATAGAAATAAGAGACAAGCAAAAGTACTTTGAAGTTGAAAATTTAGAAAGTGGATCAATAATGCAGCGTCTTTCAACTCCTTTTGCTACGGTTTATGGAAACATTCTTAAAACACATGATTACAATAATGATCAATTACTTAAGAATGCTCTGGATTGGTTTCCAGGGAAAATAGATGTGGTTTCATTTTACTTAAATCAGAATGAAAATGAAGAAATATCAATGAGTTTTCATCTAACAGACTTTGACAAAAAGAAAATTATTGCTGCTTTTAACAGTAAGGATAGTCAAAATTCTCTTGGTAAATTATTGGAACTTTTCGAAAGATAACCCTCTTAATTCTTATCAAAACACCTAGTTTCTCTTGAATAAAAAAAGCGTTCAATTATTTTGAAGAACTCAGAACAATTAACCGGTATATAAAAAATTATCAGTAATTTCATTTTTCAATAGGTATTAATGATAGAAGAAAACAAAGAAGATAAAAGTCAGCAAAAAGTAGATTATGATCCTACTCGAATTGAAATAGGAAAGGAAGAAATTAAAGACATTCCTAAAAATCTTTTCCATTTCTTTCTCAAAACTATTTCTATTAAGGATGAAGTTGATCGTATAGCAACTATCGCAAATATTAAAGATGGAATTGAATTTTATGGTTCAAACGTTTGGATTCTCATCTGTTCAATTGTTGTCGCTTCTATTGGCTTGAACCTTGAAGAACCGGCAATAATTATAGGAGCCATGCTTATTTCACCTTTAATGGGACCGATCAGAGGATTAGGACTTGCTTTAGCGACCAACGATTTTCAAATACTAATAAAATCATTAATAAACTTTGCTATAATGGTTGTGGCAAGTCTACTGGCCTCTTATTTATATTTTCTTCTATCCCCTTTAAAAGCAGAAACGTCAGAACTTTTGGGAAGAACAAAACCACATGTTTTAATAGTATTGGTGGCCTTTTTTGGTGGATTAGCAGGCGTAATTGCCGCTGCTACCCATAAACTTGGTGCAGCTGGCACCATCATCCCAGGAGTAGCAATTGCAACGGCATTAATGCCTCCAATGTGCACTGCAGGGTACGGTTTGGCCATTGGAAATTTCAGCTATTTCTTTGGAGCTATGTATTTGTTTTTATTAAACTCAGTATTCATTGCTTTATCAACAGTTGTCGTTTTGCGATTGCTCAACTTCCCAAAAGTGGCATTTGTCAATCAAAGAACCGAGAAGAAAGTAAAAATATACATCTTGCTAGCCACCCTTTTAATAGTCATTCCAAGTATTTTTAAGTTTGTAACAATTATCAAAGAATCCATTTTCGAACAAAATGTTTTAAGCTATGTAGAAAAACTGGAAGACATGAACGAAACTAGAGACATTCGGTTCAAAACAAATTTCAATGATGGAAACCCTGAAATAAAACTTATTGTCAGCGGCGAATATGTAGACAAGAAAGATGAAAGTTATTGGATAGAATTACAAAAAGACTTTGACCTTGCTGCAGCGCAGCTAATAATTAAACAAAATGCCAAACCATCTTACCTAGACACTACTGCACTTGAATTAAACGTAATCAATAAGCTATATGAAAACCAACTGGACAATCTTAATTCTGTTAGTGAACAAAGAGATTTCTATCGGAATGAATTAGCAAGATTAAAAGCTTCTGAAATAAATTTAATTGCACTTGAAAAAAGAATCAAGGCGCAATTTCCAGAAATAGAACAATTTACATTTTCAAAAGCCTTAGAAAGTAATTTTATAAACGTGATTGACACTATATACACAGTCAACATTCATTGGGCAGATGAAGTTGATTCGACATTTAAAGCAGAAGCGTTTTCGAAGTTTAAAAAACTTATTAAGGTAGAATTGGAATTGGCTACGAAGAAGGAAATTGATAAAATCAGAGTATTGAATTATTGAAAATGGCAAAAAAGAAAAAACGAATAGAAATTTTCTCTTCCAACGATGACTTTGAAAATGAAGAAGAAGCAACACTTGCTCCGAATCAACAAAAGTTATATGTTTCTCTGGATAGAAAACAACGAAAAGGGAATGGTGTAACGCTTATAGAAGGTTTTGTTGGTAGTGAAGATGATTTAAATGATTTGGGGAAAAAGCTAAAGTCTAAATGCGGTGTTGGCGGCAGCTCTAAGCATGGTGAAATATTAATCCAAGGGGATAATCGAGATAAGGTTATAAAGCTTTTAGAAGTTGATGGTTACACGGTAAAAAGAAAAGGTGGTTAATTCCGTTTTCTATCTAAAAAAATACAAATTTTATGAAAAATTTGATCTGTTTGTACTTTTTCGTCTCAACAAATCCAAACTTTAAATATAAGTTTATCGCTGGCAAATTATCAAAGCGGATAATTTTCCTTGATCTATCATCTGCTTCTTATTTTATTGGGTTATTACTTCGAAATAAGGTTTTCAAACCCATCTGTCATCCAAACATCATACTCCTCTGTCTCATGGGAGGCAATTAAATAAACTTCTAGATCAAGCTCTGGGTTCGCGCTTAAAAACTCTTGAGTTTGTTGCATACCCATAACCATAAAGGCTGTTGCATACCCATCAGCGTCAGAACATCTACCTGCCCTTACCGTTACACTTAACAGAGAGTGTTGGACTGGATAACCTGTTTTAGGATTAATAGTATGTGCATATTTTAACCCATCTTTTTCGTAGAATTTACGATAGTTTCCAGATGTAGCAATTGCCCCATTATTTACATTAACAACAAATTGAAAACCTTCACTCCCAGGAGCTGAGTTTTCGACAGGTTTGTCCACGCCTATTTTCCAAAAAGTATTTTTACTATTCACACCATGGCATAATACTTCTCCTCCCACTTCTATCATGAAGTTACTTATCCCAAGAGATAATAAATAACTACCTATAATATCTACTG
>JAQWQH010000143.1 GCA_029244805.1 Flavobacteriales bacterium | reverse complement strand
TAGATGCTTTTATTGCATGCCTGAAGAAGGAATACCGCTGCGAGAAAAGTCGGAATTTATGTCTAGTGAAGAAACGTTGGCAATTGCTAAAGTTTTTGTTGGAATGGGTGTAAAAAAAATTCGCTTAACGGGAGGTGAACCTCTCGTAAAAAAAGATGCTGCCAACATAATCAGAGAATTAGGGAAACTACCTATAGAATTAGCTATTACGACTAACGCTGTTCTCGTAGATCAATTTATTGATGTCTTTAAAGAAGCTGGAATAAAATCAGTTAACGTCAGTCTAGACTCATTGCAAGAAGAAAGATTCAACATGATTTCTAGAAGAAATTATTTCGACAGAATCATAAAAAACATCCAATTGCTGATTGCAAATGATTTTATCGTTAAAGTCAATGTAGTTGTAATGCGTGACTTGAACGAACATGAAATACCCGCTTTTATTGAATGGACGAAGAAACAAGCCATTCACGTTCGTTTTATCGAGTTTATGCCTTTTGATGGAAATAAATGGAACTGGGACAAGAAAGTTTCTTTTAAAGAAATCCTGGACTTAGCCAATGAGGCTTTTGGTGAAAGCGCAATTACAAAAATAGAAGACAGTAAAAATGATACTGCAAGAAGTTTTCGTTTAATCGATGGAATTGGAACTTTTGGAATAATAAGCTCAGTTACAAATCCATTCTGTGATACTTGCAATAGGATACGTTTAACCGCTGATGGGAAAATTAAAAACTGTTTATTTTCACAAACTGAAACAGACTTGCTTCAAGCACATCGAGATAACTTAGATATCAAACCCTTAATTATCTCTGCAATTCTTGCTAAAAAGAAACAAAAAGGTGGCGCAGAAGAGTTTGATGAAGATTTTGTTAAGAATATGCAAAATAGAGCAATGATTGCCATTGGAGGATAAATAGAGTTAGCTGAAATTTTCAAATGAATGAAAAAAACAAGTGAATTTATATACAATTCTAATATAATGATGATAATTTTTATCATCCTTTTTTTTCTTTTCGCGAGTGTATTTAATGCATTGCTCGCAATTGGCTTACCTTTAATTATATTCGCTATACTTTGCTATGTTGGGATGCGTTTAACGGAAAGACATCCCGTAAAGTTTGGAGGAAAACCTAATTTCCAGCTGTTCAAGACACTTTTCAAGGGACTAATTTACACCTTCAGCTTTATTATTAAATCAATGTATTTTCACCTGCATAAAAGGCCAATATTTATCTACAATCTGTTTATATTGTCCATTCCTATTGTAGGTGTCTTTTTTGATTGGAATGCCAATGACTTTGTATTGGTAACATTATTAAATCTGATTGCAAATTTTATTTGTTTATGGATCATAGCTGTATTTGGTTTTGAAAAGAAAATAAAATCAAGAATCATACAATTTTTTGGATATGCTTTTGTACTATTCTTCTTTTTTATCTTTCTCCCATTAATTGGATTGCGAGAGTTTGTTCCGGAGGGACCTAGTGGTTTATTTACTATTACTTTAAAGCAAGGGTTATATATTTTATTGTGTGAAGTTATCATCCAGTTTATCCCCTTTACCTTAAACTATTTTAGAAAAAAAAATAAAAACACTCATCATGATAATGCAGGACGCATCTTTATTGGCTACCTTTTGTTAATACCTGCTGCCACTATAATTATACCTTTTTGTTCTAATTTCCCCGACATTTACTCCAATCATAAATTACTGAGCGACGTTTTGCTCTGCATAATACTAATCACCTTTATCAGTTTAAGTGACAATTTTTCTTTTCTCCCTGTTTTTCACACCCCAAAAAAAGGGAAAGAAAAGAGAGATAATTGGTTCAAAGAATTCGATGATTTTTATGAAAATTAGATGAATACCCCAGATCCTATTCTTATTTTAAAATTTCCCCAAAACAAATAATCTATTTCGTATAAATGACACATTGAAATAATAATAAAAGTACTTTTGTTCTCTAATAAGAGATTAACAAAAAATTAATGAATACCAAGAGACATTGCAAAAAACTATTCCCAACAACACCTAAAGTAAAAAACCCCTACCAAACCGTTTTTGCTTACTTTAGCTGAACCGTTTTAATACATAAAGTGTAAAATTACTTTAATCAAAAAAAATGAAAAAAACATTAACTGTCACCTTGCTTTTTTTGGCTTTTTTAAGCTTTGGACAAACAATTCCAACTAAAGAAAAAGCAACAAAAGATTTTCAACTCGAAAAGGAAAGTATCGAAAAACAATTGAAATTTTTTGGAATTGAATCTGGCTTGAAAGATATAAAAGTTGAACATTCAGCTGGGCCGTATAGAAAATATTCAATAGGTGCAAAAAACTACTATTACGATCATGTTTCTGAACAAGATGCAGCGTATCATAAATTTACGCTAACCACTCCAACCTATGAAAATGGAGACAAATTTGAACTTGATGTTATAATTGATTATGATAGCTATGAATATTTGAGTTCTGGATACAGAAATAATTTAGGGAAATATACCTTACGATATGCGAGTGTAAGTGTAAAAAGCTATAAGGGTAAAGACTTGACCACAGCGAAATTAATTGAAGAATTGAATGAGTTGTCTAGCCGTCAAGGACAAGAATTTGAAGTAGCAAACAAGTATCATTTTATTTCTATAGAAGAGGTAAGTTTTAAGAAATTAGAACAGAGAAATAACCAAGGAACTGCACTAAAAGAATATGAAATTAAAATTATAGGAAAAGGAGCTGACTTTGGATCAAATGGTGATAACTTCATAGAATACGAAATTGAAGAAACAGCTGACATTGAAGCATATTTTACGGCTGAAATTGCGCTGCTTGATGGTAAATGGGACTTTCATTCTTTATACCAGGACGGAAGTAAAGGAAAAATAAGTAATGTTATAGAAAACCCAAATGTTCCAGCCTATATATCGTTGCGATACAGACCTTTAAAAGAACTTATGGCTGGGTATCAAGTTGCTGACGAAATATCAATCTACAGCAATAAATATATGAATGATTTAAAAAATTTGGTCATGCACAGATTTTTTGCAGTACAGAAAGATGAGTATATTAAGGGAGAATTACTTACAGATTTATTTTCTACGGAAGCAGGGAAATCTGCGCTTGACCAATTGTACAATATAAAAAAAACAATGAAAGACTTCTACTTAGACTCTGTGGAATTTGAGAATGGGCAGTCCCCTTACACAAGAATAGAAGAAGGAGGATTTGGACAATATAATATTGTATATGTTGTAGAGCGAAATGCTTCTAAAGAACTTCTTAAGAAAGCCAAAAAAAATGGCGCTACAAAAGCGCAATTAGCAATAATTAAATACCCAGCTAAAGGTTATTATGATGTTTCTATGGAGATATCTGTTGTTGACGGTAAAGTTGTAATATCAGAAGTTGGAGACCCAGGACCTTCTAATCAAATTAGATATGGAAATCGTAATAGACATCCAATATCAACTTTAGATTAATTTATTTAAGAGCTACGACAAACAATTTACATTATGATTCGATTAAAAATCGGGGGAGTTCCAGAGCATTTTAATCTTCCATGGAGACTTGCCATTGAAGAAGGGGCTTTTGAAAAAATTAACATGAGGCTGCATTGGAGTGACATGCCGGGAGGTACAGGACAAATGATTCGGGGGCTTGAAAGTGAATCAATTGATATTGCTGTTTTATTAACAGAAGGAGTCAGTAAAGCAATATTAGAAGGTTTACCAGCCAAAATACTATCCTATTATGTAACCTCACCGCTAAGATGGGGCATCCATGTTCCATTTGAATCAAACATTGAAACACCTGCTGATTTAAATAACAAAACATTTGCCATTTCACGCGAAGGGTCTGGATCACATTTAATGACATATGTTGAAGCAGAAAAACAAAAATGGGATATGAATTCACTTAAATTTAGAGTTGTTGGTGATTTATATGGGGGGTTATGGTCACTTGAGAACAACAAAGCTCAAGGTTTTTTATGGGAAAAATATACAACCAACCCATTTGTAAAACAAAATAAATGCAAATTTATTGGAGAAGTAGTAACGCCATGGCCTTGTTTTGTTATTGTAGCATCTGAAAAAATCAAAAAGCAATACGAAAAAGAATTGTTTGAGATG
>JAQWQH010000145.1 GCA_029244805.1 Flavobacteriales bacterium | reverse complement strand
CTGGGAGTATTGGGTGCTGTTAAAGCAAAAGGTAATTCAATAGATAGAATTACTCTTGGGAAAGCTGATTTAAATCCTATATCTGACAATTTTCAAGATAACATTAAAAAACAGTTTGGATTCTCAACTATTGCCATACATAGAGCAGAACTTCAAAAAATATTATTAAATAAAATTCCTAAAGAGAAGATTTCATTAGCAAAAGGCTTTCAATCATTTCAAAAATTAAACGATGATTTGATAAAAATAAAATTTGATGATAAATCCGAAATTTTAACAGACTTTTTAATTGGAGCAGATGGAATTAACTCGAAAGTAAGAATGCAGTTATTTCCTGATAGTAAAACTAGATTTTCAGGACAAACCTGTTGGAGAGGTGTCGCAAATATTAAATTATCCGAAGAATTTCAAAACAGAGGGATGGAGCTTTGGGGAAATCAAATTCGTTTTGGTATTTCAAAAATAGCAAATGACAAAGTCTATTGGTTTGCTGTAGCCATGGATAAACCCAACCAAAAAGATGATGTAAATTTAAAAAAGCAAAAGCTTTTAAAAATGTATAATCAATTTGACCCTTTAGTAAAGGAATTAATATCAGCCACACCTGAAAAAGCAATTTTAAGAAATGACATTAATGACCTTGAAACTCTTAAAAATTGGCACAAAGGTAATGTCTGTCTGATTGGTGATGCAGGTCACGCAACTACTCCTAATATGGGCCAAGGTGGTGCTCAAGCAATTGAAGATGCTTATTATCTTGGCAACCTTATTAAATCCAATTTCAATGAAAATGTTTTTAACTTATTTCAACAAAAAAGACAATCAAAAGTAAATACAATTGTAAAACAGTCTTGGGCAACAGGGAAAATTGCTCATTGGAAATATGGTAGGAATTTTAGAAACTTTCTCCTAAAAAGTATGCCAAAAAGAATACTAGAGAATAAGATGAAGGAAATGTATAAAATTGAAAAAGAACTATAGCTAACAATGTTTAAATCACATTAAAACGCAGTTTAGCTAAACCGTTAGCAAAAATTAAAGCTATATTGAAAAAACTACTATTTATATTATTCCTGGTCCCGATTGCTGCATTTGGGCAATATACTTCTGATTCACTTTCGAATGTGCGGAGCAATAAGACCTTAGAAACCCCGGAACAATATGAGAAAGCAAAATCACTCTGGAATAAATTCTACCATTATTCTAGCATAAATCATCATGACTCTTGCATGTATTATGGGGATCTGTTCTTAAATCACCGGATTAAATACGGAACAGTTAATCAAGCTATTGAAGCCTATTGGCATAAAATAAATAATTTGAAGAAGTTCAATAAGTTGAATGAAGCCTTTAGATTAACGCTCACCGCTTATGACCAATACTGCCGCAAGAATAATGATAACATTGATTGTGAATCTTGTTGGACAATACTTGAAAATCTGACTCAATTTATGATTACGACAAAAAATTACCACCAAGGAATTAATTACTTCAATGACGGCTACATACCTCAAAAGAGTGGAAAGTACTTTTATTGGAAGGCAAAATTGTATGTATTGCTAAATGAGCCTGACAGTGCGCTAATACAAACATCAGAATCAATAAGAATCGCCCAACTTCAAAATATTCCAGAAGTTGTAGTTGCTGCTTACAATCAACATGGTTTAATTGCTAAGAGTTTAGGGCTTTACGATGACGCAATCGTTGCTTTTTCTGAAGCAATAAAATTAGTAGATAGTTCAACATTGGATGAAAAGAGGTTTGGATATCTTATTGGGAATTTGGGATCATGCTATTATCAGAAGGGAGCTTTTGATGAAGCATATAATTGCTTGCAGATAGATGCAAATAAAAGTAAAGAGAGAATTCAAGATAGAGGGTCTTATTTAAATGCAGAAATTATGCTTGCAAAGATTGACTTAAAAAGAAAGGATCATAAATTAGCATTGCATAGATTAGATCGTCTGATGGAGATGTATGAATCATTTCTTATTCCTTTTCAGAAACTTTCTGTTTTAGAGCTATATATGCAGGCTTTTAAATTAAGTGGTAATAAGTCCAAATATGAATCCTACCTCAACCAATGGATAACTTTAACCAAAACCAATACCGAATCGAGTATTGATGCCAATAAAAAATTGATAGAAGCATACTCAGCAAATGCGATAGAACAAACCATTCTGCAACTAGAGATTGAAAAGAAATTATTGAACCAAGAACTAATTACAAATAAATTATTAAACGAACAGCTAGCTTCAAGGAAAGAGAAAAGTAGATTGCAAAAATGGTTATTCGCTGGAGGAGTGCTCTTTATTATATTAGTTGCTCTCTTTTTCTTATCTCGCTATCGAAAAAAGGTTATGTTAAAAGAAACACTATTAAAATTAGCCAACAAAGAACAAGACTTTTTAAAATTAAAAGTTCAAGAAGAGAGCAGAAATGTTCAAATATTATCTCAGGAGCTGACCTTTAAACAAGACTTCTCCAAAAGCCTGATATACAAACTAAAAGAAATAGAAAACATTTCCAAACCAGTCTTAAATAACATTGAGTTTTTTATAGAAAATGAATTAGATATAAAATCAACAAGAGCTCTCCTTCAAAATCAAATGGGAGATTTGAGCAGTAACTTTTATACAGATCTCAAAATAAAACATGGTAATCTAACTGAGCTTGAACTCAAATTGGCCGCAATGGTAGTTATGAAGATGTCTAATAAAGAGATTGCATTGAGCAAAAACACCACGATAGAGTCTGCTAAAAAAGCCAAGAATAGATTAAAGAAGAAATTAGGCGTTCCTCCTGAGGGGGAATTGTCAGAACACCTTAACAGCTTCCTGTAGGCTATTACTGGAAAAAACAAAAGTGACCCCCATTTGTCACCCCCTTGTAGTTTTTTCCTTATCACCTCCTTAATATATTTGAAGCAAATCATTTTTAATAAAAAGACTTATGAAAAAAATATTATTAATTACTGCTGTAGGAACACTATTTAGTTTAGGTTCATGCAAAAAAACTTGGACATGTGAATGTACCGGAACATCTAATGGAGTATCATCCACTCTTTCAGCCACGATTACGGACACTAAAAAGAATGCTACTGAGGCTTGCACAAGTGGTGCAGCTATTCCCGGCACAGGATCTTCTGCTTCGTGCACAATTAAATAAATTTAACAGCAGAAATTGCAGTTGATAGGCAATCTGTCTGATGGTTTTTTGATTCTTTTTTTGCCAAAGCTCCTTATCCAAAGCTAAATCCTAAGGATTTAGCTTTGGGCTGGTTGTTAATTTATATTGTTCCTCATCAAACATGAAATAAAAAAATCCCCTCTAAAACATTTTTCTATGTATAAACGAACGCTACTTGTATTTTCACTTCTTTCTGCGTTAGCCTGTAAAGCACAAGAAGTTACATCCACGCAAGGAGATTCTTACTCCAACACAAGTGGCAAAATCGACTTTACGATAGGCGAAGTGATTACAAACACAGGAACCGATGGAATCAATGATTTAACACAAGGTTTTCATCAAACGAATTGGAATTTTGTAAGCATTGAAGATCATGTTCCTAGTTATGAAGCCATCATTTTTCCCAATCCAACTTCCGAGATATTAACGATTAAAACAAATACGTTTGAAAATGTGAATTACTCACTATATGATGCACAAGGAAAATGCGTAATACAGGATAAACTTTCTTCGGCACAAACACCAATTCAAGTAAGTCATTTAGCTCCAGGAGCTTACACTTTAACCTTGAATAATGACACACTAAATTTAAAAACTTTTCAATTAATTAAACAACAATAAGATGAAAAAATTTCTCCTCTCACTTGCTGCTATTGCAACAATATCGTTAAGTATTTACGGTCAAGCACCCGAAGGTTTTAAATACCAAGCAGTGGTAAGAGATGCTGGTGGATTAATATTAAATAACCAACCGGTCGGGATGCGTTTAACAGTTCAACAAGGAAGTATCGGTGGAACTCCGGTTTACACCGAAATGTTTTCAACTACCACAAACGCTTATGGTTTGGTAAACCTTGAAATAGGTTCAGGTACTACAACGGATGATTTTACCTCAATTGATTGGGCAAACGGACCTTACTACATGGAAACGGCAGTTGATTTCTTAGGAGGAATGACTTGGGCCGTGATGGGAACAAGCCAATTGATGAGTGTACCTTATGCACTGTATGCGAAAACATCAGGGAATGGTCAAGGCCCAGTAGGACCGCAGGGAGCACAAGGGCCTCAAGGTCCAGCCGGAAATGACGGAGCAATTGGTGCAACAGGCCCACAGGGTTCTCAAGGTACAGCCGGAAATGACGGCGCAGCAGGTGCAACAGGCCCACAGGGCCCAGCAGGAAATGACGGTGCAGTCGGTGCAACAGGAGCCCAAGGACCAGCAGGTATTGATGCAGTTTGTTGCAATGTTATTGATTCTTTATCTCAAGTGGTCTCAAATCTTGATTCAGCTCTAACATCTCTAACTTCATTATTTGTTTTTGGATGTATGGATACAGCAGCATTAAATTATAATCCTTTAGCAAATGTAGATGACGGCACTTGCATACCTGTTTTTTATGGGTGTTTAGATACATTAGCAGACAACTATAACCCATTAGCAAATACCGATGACGGATCTTGCACTTACTCTGTATTCGGTCCTCAAGGACCAACGGTAATAGTTGATGTAACAAATCCAGTAACTGGAGAAACCTGGATGGATAGAAACTTGGGGGCTACCCAAGCAGCAACGAGCTCAAATGATGCATTAGCCTATGGAGATTTATACCAATGGGGCCGAAGAAATGATGGACATCAAATTGTAACTAATTGTAGCGGTTCCACATGCAGTGATGTAAGTGGCTCCGTTAACGTACTGAGCTCCACAGACCAACCGGCACATGGATTACAAATCGTCGGAGCGGCCATAACTGGTAGTGGCACCCTAAATGATTGGCGCACCCCTCAAAACCCTAACTTATGGCAGGGTGTAAACGGGGTTAATAACCCATGCCCAAGTGGGTATCGTTTACCAACACAAGCAGAACTCGATGCAGAACGCTTGAGCTGGAGTAGTAACGATGCTGCAGGAGCTTTTGCTTCACCCCTTAAATTGCCTATGGCAGGCCGCCGCAGCCATAGCACTGGAGGACATGTTAATGGTGGTTTGGGACACTATTGGACCAGTACGGTTGACGGCACTTTTTCTTCCTACCTCGGATTCAGCTCCAACAGTAATAGTGGTTCAATAGGTCCTGGCGCTCGCGCAGCTGGCTCTTCTTGCAGATGCATTAAGGATTGATATTTCGATAGATTGTGTATTTTTGACAATGATCTAAATTAATGGCACATTAATTGAAAAGAAAGCAACCGGATTAATAAACTTATTTATGAAAAAAAACACTACAATTTTATTTACATTGATCTTAGCTCTGATCACAATCAAAAATGCAGCAGGACAGAACAATCAATGGTCCGCAATTAACAAATTCAGAAATTGCATTACCTCCATGCAATCTACAAATGATGAATTGACCCGATTCAATTATGCCATGAATTACTTTTTGACTGAACACTCAACAACAATTCAATTGCAAGATGCTTGTCATTACTTATACAGTGATCAAAAGAAATATGAACTTAGCGTAGCAGCTTACCCATACATTATAGATAAAGATCATTTCTTTAATATCTATGACTCATTTACGAAATTCTCGTGGGCAATCAAACTATATCACAATACGCAAGAAAAACAACAGTTAACTGCATTAGCGAATGACTATCAGCTGAATATAAATCAAGACAACAATGCAATCTACGATCTGTTGATTCAGAAAGGTGATATGCTACTTTCAAACAATCAATTTGATGAAGCCTTGCTAATCTATCAGCAAGCGCTGGAAATAAAGCCATCAGATGAAGTGGTAATTGGTAAAATCAATGATGTTGCAACAATACAACAAGAGCTTGCTGCTATTCTTGAAGCTGAAAATCAGCTGAATGCTCAATTTGACTCTTATATACAACAAGGAGATGTTTTGTTATCGTCCAATAAGGTGGAAGAAGCTATTTCAATGTATGAGATGGCAATGGCATTAAAGCCTGGAGATGAAACAGCTTATCAGCGAATTAAAGAAGCGAATCATTGGAAAATGGAGCTTACAAATATGGTGGAAGAGGAAAACCAAAAATGGACGCAATACAACTTCCTAATGCAAAAAGGAGATATACTCGTTTCTTCGAATAAGTTTGATGAAGCTCTTACGGTATACCAACAAGCAAGTGCAATATTCCCTAGCGAACAAATGCCATATATCAAAATTCAAGAAGCGAATCGTCTAAAACAAGAATTAGCAAATGCGAATGCAATCTGTATAACAAGTGAAAGTGAATTCAAAAACATCTTAACGAGCATTGACGACCAAACCTTTGCTGACGATCAAATGGAAATGGCAAAAAAACACATTCAAAAGAAGTGTTTTACCATTGAGCAAATGAAGGAAATTGTGCCTATTTTCAGTATGGATGACGACAAGCTTAAAATGATTAAATATCTATATAACTACTCCTATCAGCAAAACCGCTTTTATGAGTTCAGAAGCTTATTAACATTCAATAGCACTCAAAAAAAA
>JAQWQH010000123.1 GCA_029244805.1 Flavobacteriales bacterium | reverse complement strand
GCTTGTTTATCAAGCGTTTTCTCATAGACCAATAAAAGCATCCTGTCCTCTGGGAAAAAAGAATAATCCTCAACGGAGTAAAGTTGACTTCCAAAAACCGTATCCACCTTGAATGCTGAAACAATTACTGGACCAAGACTAATACCCTCTAGACGCATATAACTCCAAAATAATGTATCGCTAACAACTTTTCTCTTTACCATTTTATCGGTCAAAACCTCCTTTTTCCCCTTAAAACCCACGTGACTAAATTCAACCCATCCTTCCTTTATATATTTTACCTTTAGTGAAAATTCACCCTCTGTATTTGTATATGTATCTTGACCATTAAATGCCACCTTGACATAAGGGATTGGCTCTTTATACTCTATATCATATACTTTTCCATATAACACAAATTCTGTAACCTCTTGACCAAAAGAAAAGCTTAAGCTAAAAACAAATGATATAAAAACCAGAAATGATTTCATTCTATAATGATGCAATATTATTTATTATCCATAAAAAATCGCCATCCGTTTCAAACAAATGGCGATCCAAATTTATTTAAATCAAAATTAAACTTTTAACATCCAGTTGAAACGATCTTCAGTTTTACCATATTTAATGTTTTCTAATTCCTGTTTCACCTTATTTGAAAACGTTCTATTTTCCACTGGAGGCAAATTATAATCTACACCATCATAACTAATAAGACTGATTTGAGCGATAGTAGCGGCGGTTCCTGCCCCAAAGGCCTCAGTTAAAGTTCCTGCCTCAATAGCCTGTATGACTTCAGAAACCAAAACTTTCCTCTCCTCCACTTCATAGCCCCAATCTCTGGCAATGTCAACTACACTTCTTCTAGTGATACTATCTAAAATAGTGTCACTCGACACCGGAGTTATCAATGTATCCCCTATTTGAAAAATAACATTCATAGTACCAGCCTCTTCAATATACTTGTGCTCAACTGCATCCGTCCAAATTAACTGACCATAACCTTTTTCTTGCGCAATTTTCGCTGGATACAATGCCCCAGCATAATTTCCTGCGGCTTTTGCAAAACCAGTACCGCCTTTAGCTGCTCTAGAATATTCTGTTTCTATTTTAACCTTTACGGGTTCAGAGTAATATGCTCCAACTGGACAGGTAAATACAATAAACTTGTATGTACTTGACGGTTTGATGCCAACATAAGGATCTGTAGCAATCATAAAAGGTCTCACATAAAGAGCGCACCCTTCTTTACTTGGAACCCATTCCTTATCAAGTTCAATTAAAGATTTTAATGACTCTATAAATACGTCAACTGGAACTTCTGGCATGCACATTCTACGAGCTGAAACATTAAACCTTTTCGCATTTTCTTCAGGACGAAATAACTGAACCTCTCCCCTACTTGTCCTGTAAGCTTTCATCCCTTCAAAAAAAGATTGTCCATAATGTAGAACAGATGTGGCTGGTGACAAAACTAAATCAGCATATTCAGAAATTTCAGGATTTGTCCATTCACCATCAGAATACTCCATAACAAACATATGATCAGAAAACACTCTTCCGAAAGTCAGATTATCCCAATCCAACTTACCTGAACCACTATCAGCCTTTCTAGTCATTTTAATATCCATTGATTCTGCAACCATATTCATTCTACATTTAATTTCTGCGCGAAGCTAACAATAAATCTAGCAATACACTACTTTACGAATATACTAATAACAAAATTTTTATCAAAGGATTATTTGCATCCGAACGCACAAATAAAAGCATAGTTCTATTTATGGCAAAAAATTTAAAATTATATTCTGTTTAGCACTAAAAAGACACATTAACATTAAATTAGTCGTAAATTTATCAAGATAAATGTCGAGTAATATACATAGTATTTTGAAGGAGTTTTGGGGCTTTGAGAAATTCAGAGAAATGCAAAAGGAGGTTATTGAATCTGCTCTTGACGGCAAAGATACGCTAGCTTTATTGCCAACCGGAGGTGGGAAATCTATCTGTTTTCAAGTTCCGGCATTAGCCAAAGATGGCGTTTGCTTGGTGGTTTCGCCACTAATAGCGCTAATGAAAGATCAAGTGGAAAACCTAAAAGATAGAGGTATTAAAGCAGAAGCCCTTGTTTCCGGGATGAGTAAGCGTGCCATAGACATACTACTAGACAACTGTATATATGGCAAAGTGAAATTCCTATACGTCTCTCCGGAAAGACTTAAAAGTGAATTATTCATTGTCCGGTTGAAAAAAATGAATGTCAATATAATTGCTATTGATGAAGCACACTGTATATCTCAATGGGGCTATAACTTTAGACCTTCTTATTTAGAAATTATTAATTTGCGTGAACTATTACCTAATATTCCTGTTCTAGCATTAACTGCTACCGCAACACCAAAAGTTGTAATCGACATCCAAGAAAAACTAGGCTTTAAGAAACCGAATGTTATACAAAAAAGCTTTAAGAGAGATAACATTCATTATATCGTAATTAACGATGAAGATAAAATGGGTAGGATGCTTAAAATCATCAACAAAGTTCCTGGAACTGGGATTATTTACGCAGCAAACAGAAGCAAAACGCAAGAAATAGCTCACTTTC
>JAQWQH010000096.1 GCA_029244805.1 Flavobacteriales bacterium | reverse complement strand
AGTGGCAGAGTATCCGTCAGAAGAAAGAGACGAGTCTCGGTTGATGGTTGTACACAAAGATACTGGAGAAATAGAGCACAAAATGTTTAAAGACATCCTTGATTATTTTGACGATGGAGATGTTTTTGTCTTGAACAACACAAAAGTTTTTCCTGCAAGAATGTATGGAAACAAAGAAAAAACTGGTGCCAAAATTGAAGTTTTCTTATTAAGAGAATTAAATAAAGAAAGTTTATTGTGGGATGTTCTAGTTGACCCTGCAAGAAAAATTAGAATAGGAAATAAGTTATATTTTGGAGAAGATGATGAATTAGTTGCTGAGGTAATTGACAACACAACATCAAGGGGAAGAACGCTTCGTTTTCTTTTTGATGGACCTTATGAAGAGTTTAAAGCTACCATTACAAAACTAGGGAATACGCCGCTTCCAAAATACATTAAAAGAGATGCTGAGAAATCAGATGCTGAACGTTATCAAACTATTTTTGCTACCGAAGAAGGAGCAGTGGCTGCGCCAACTGCAGGCTTGCACTTTAGCAAGCAATTAATGAAGCGATTGGAAATTAAAGGTATTGAATTTGCAAGGTTAACTTTACATGTTGGTTTGGGAACATTTAGACCTGTGGAAGTTGAAGATCTTACCAAGCATAAAATGGATTCAGAGCAACTAAAAATTGGCCAGGAGGCTACGGATTTAATTAATAAAGCGAAAGATACAAAGAAACGTATCGTTTCTGTTGGAACTACAGCAATGCGAGCCTTAGAGACATCTGTTTCGGTTGATAAACACCTTAAGCCATACGAAGGATGGACGAATAAATTTATCTTTCCGCCTTACGAGTTTAACCTCGCTGATGCAATGATTACAAACTTTCACACGCCAAAATCTACTTTATTGATGATGGTTAGTGCGTTTGCTGGTTATGATTTAATGATGGAAGCGTATAAGCAGGCCGTTAAGGAAAAATATAATTTCTACTCTTATGGTGATGCTATGTTAATCATCTAAATAAGCTGTACATTAGTAAAGCCTCGCCTAAAGGCGGGGTTTTTTTTTATCTCATTATCTCCATTTATTCCAATATCTTTGCTGCGTGGAAAAGAAAATAGACATAAGACAACTTTCGCTGGAAGAACTAACGGAATACTTTACCGAAATTGGAGAAAAAGCTTTTCGTGCAAAACAAGTTTATGAATGGCTTTGGAGGAAAGGAGCAACTAGTTTTGATGACATGACCAACCTTTCCTTGGTAACAAGAGATAGGTTGTCGGAAAAATTTGAAATTCGGTTCTTGCAGATTGCAGAAGCGCAAAAAAGCGAAGATAAGACCATAAAAAATGCTTTTAAATTAGCGGATGGCGCCGTGGTGGAAGGAGTCTTAATTCCAGCAAAAAAAAGGATGACTGCTTGCATATCCATACAAGTTGGGTGTAGTCTTACTTGTGCCTTTTGTGCTACAGGAAAACTAAAAAGGGTGAGAAACCTTAATCCTGACGAAATTTTTGATCAAGTTGTTTTAATCAATAAACAATCTATAGAAAATTACAATACTCCTCTTTCCAACATCGTATACATGGGAATGGGCGAACCACTACTAAATTATAAAAATGTACTTGCATCCATCGATAAAATTACAAGCGAAGATGGACTGGCAATGTCTCCAAAAAGAATCACTGTTTCTACTGCAGGAATTGCAAAAATGATTAAACAATTAGGAGATGATGCGGTAAGATTTAACCTGGCCCTCTCTTTACATGCCGCAAATGACGCAAAGCGTAATAAAATAATGCCCATCAATGAATCAAACACATTAGAGGTTTTGGCAGAAGCGTTAATTTATTTTCATGAGAAGACGGGTACTCGAATTACCTATGAATACATCATTTTTAACGGATTCAATGACACGATTAATGATGCGCGAGAATTAGCTGAGTTTTGTAAAATAACTCCCTGTAAAATCAATATTATTGAATACAATTCAATCGACGGCGGAGAGTTTCAGCAAGCTGACCCAGAAAAAGTAGATGCTTTTGCAGAATTCTTAGAGCGAAAAAACCTTATTGTAAACGTAAGAAGGAGTCGTGGGAAAGATATCGATGCTGCCTGTGGGCAATTGGCAAACAAGAATGAAGTTGCTGAGTAACAACGGGAACAATATTTGTTGTAAGCTTGGGTTACAATACTGAAATCAATTCATGAAACCAAAAACACGCCCTATCTACCTGCTAGCAATATGCTGTATATTATTCTTTCAAAGTGGGAAAAGTCAAAACCTTGCAGCTTATGTAGATTATAAAAATGCATTTTATGTTTTTAATGATGGGGTTAAAACACAACTGGACCATCGACAGATTTTAGACTATAAAGTTGGAACTAATCTGGTTGCCTATGTAAATCCCCAAAATGAATTATGGGTGTATCAAAATGGTAAACAAAAAAAAATAATTGATTGGGTCAAAAATTATACAATTACCGACAATATATTAGTATTTGGAGACAATGGTTTTTTAAATGTATATGAAAATGGAAGCTCCAGATTACTTTGCTCTCAAATTGGTTTGCACGGAATAGGCGATAGCATTGTCGCATATCATGACATTCAAAATAATTCATTCGAAATATACTATAACCAAAAAATCCTCCAACTGGAAACGGACCTACTAAATGGTATTGAAAGTTTTAAAGTTGGAGAAAATTTAGTCGCTTATATCAATCCCCAAAACTATTTTCTTGCTTTTTACCATGGAGAGATAATTCAGTTAATGTATACTGACGACCCCATAAAATTTGAGGTTGGGCTAAATACAATAGCATTTATTAATCCTGTTATAGAATCCTTCCATGTAGTTTATTACGGAGAGGAAAAAGAACTAGAAGAATACCCTCCGTTTTCATTTAAATGCGGAGACAATATGGTCGCTTACGTGACAATGGAGGGGGAGTTTTTTCAATATTACAAAGGAAATAAATTGGAAGTAAGTTCTTTTGCTCCAGATGCTTATACTGTAACAGACAACATGCTTGTCTATGAAATGCTTGGGCGACTTTACGCATTTTACAATGGGCAAAACTATGAGTTGGCCAATTTTTTACCAAACAACTACCAAATTGACCAAGGGTCAGTAGCTTTTACCGATCAACAAGGAAAATTATGGCTTTTTAAAGAGGGTGACAAAAATAAAGTAAGCAATGAGAGAGTCAGTACATTTGAACTTAT